>NZ_CP175559.1:0-92500 GCF_047421495.1 Acidithiobacillus sp. M4-SHS-6
TATATACTGGCGCAGATCACGGCACTTGGCTATACTGCTGCAACTGACCGTCGTGCCTAAACATCACGATTTTGCCGTCCAACACTCGACCAGGTTACGTATGCGCCGTGATTCAATGATACCCGCCCTGCGCGATGGGGATGCCCTCTGGGATGCGCTCTGTGTGCAGTTACAGGAGCAAACCACTCCCCAGCAGTTCAATACCTGGCTAAGGCCTTTGCGGGGTGAACTCCATGGTAATGAATTCCATCTTTTTGCACCGAACCCCTTTGTCATGCAGTGGGTCCGGGAGCGGCTTCTGGACTTATTGGAAGCCGTGCTCGCCGAACTGGCGCCAGGGATGCTGCTGCGTTTTGATCTGGATACGTCTGCTGCCGCCATCGTCCCCGCTGAGCCCCAGAGCAGCCCAACGCCGGTCAGTACCGATCCGCGTAACGGCAATCGTCTGAATCCGGGTTTTTCCTTTCGGTCCTATGTCGAAGGCAAGTCCAATCAGCTCGCCGTAGCCGCTGCCCGTCAGGTTTCCCAGCATCCCGGCAAGTCCTACAACCCTTTGTATATCTATGGTGGCGTGGGTCTGGGAAAAACTCACCTCATGCAGGCCGTCGGCAATGCCATTCTCCAACGTAACAGCGATGCCAAGGTGCTGTATGTGAGTGCTGAAGGCTTCATCATGGACATGGTACGTTCCCTGCAACATAACACCATCAATGAATTCAAGCAGCGTTATCGTAAACTCGATGCCCTACTGATTGATGATATTCAGTTTTTTGCCGGAAAGGACCGTACCCAGGAAGAATTTTTTCATACCTTCAACGCCCTTTTTGACGGCGGTCGGCAGATCATCATCACTTGTGATCGCTATCCCAAGGAAGTGGAAAATCTGGAAGAACGACTGCAATCCCGTTTCGGCTGGGGATTGACCGTCGCCATCCAGCCCCACGACCTGGAAACCCGGATGGCCATTGTCCTCTGCAAGGCTGAAGAAATCGGCATACAGCTCCCCGAAGAAGTGGCTTTTTTCATTGCCGAAAAAATCCGCTCCCATGTGCGCGAGCTGGAAGGCGCATTACGGCGGGTCGTCGCCCATGTCAACTTCACCCATAAACCCTATAATCTGGACACCGCCCGAGAAGCATTGCGAGACCTGATTGATGTTCAGAAACGCATGGTCAGCCTGGAAAACATCCAGAAAGTGGTTGCCGAATATTTTCATATCCGGGGCTCTGACATGCAGTCCAAACGGCGCAGCCGCAATATTGCCCGTCCCCGTCAGGTGGCCATGTCCCTGACCAAGGAACTGACCAATCACAGCCTCCCGGAAATCGGAGAAGCCTTTGGTGGCCGTGATCACACCACGGTCCTGCATGCCTGCCGCCAGATCGAGAAACTCCGCCAGGAAGACTCCCAACTGAATGAAGATTATCATAATTTACTGCGGATACTGGGTGCATGAGCCAGATGAAGCATAACCTGTGGAAAACCCCAGGGAAAAGTACGGTGCTGGGCATGTATGAAAATGGCCCCTCATTTTTATCCCGGATCATACCCGCTTATCCACAGCTTGATAGACATCTTTGCGCTTGGAATAGGCAAACCACAACAAACAGATACCGACGTTTCCCACAGGCTTTTCAGGTCTTAATAATAATAGCAGTTAAAAGGAAAAATATATTTAATTTAATAAAATCAGCAAGGAGCATTTCCTAATGAAACTCACCATGGATCGTGAAGATATCTTGCCTATTTTGGCGAATATGGCCAACATTGCCGATCGTCGGCCAATACAGCCCATACTTGCCCACGTACTTATTGAAGCGGCTGGCCAACACTGCCGTTTCATTGCCACAGATCAAGAAGTTCAACTAAGTGTCGACAAGGATCATCCGGTAGATAGTCCCGGCAGTTGTGCCGTTCCCGCCCGCAAACTTTATGATATTTGTCGAGCCTTGCCCGAACACACGCCTGTGGAATTTCACAAGGACAACGACAAGCTCTTCATCAAAGCCGCCAAAAGTCGCTTTACCCTGCATGTACTCCCCGCCGAGCAATTCCCCTATCTCAGCATCCACAGCAGTCGCTGCCAGGGTAACTGCGATGCAGCCCAGTTTCGGGAGGCACTGGCGGTGACGGCCAACACCATGGCACAAAATGATGCCCGCATTTTTCTGAATGGTGTCCTTCTAGAAATTCAGACCCAGGAAATGCGTTTGGTCGCCACCGATGGGCATCGCCTGTCCATGATGAACTTACCCTTTGCCAACAGCCTGGAAGAGGATATTTACCAATGCATTCTGCCCCGCAAGGCGGTGATGGAGTTGTTGCGCATCGTCACTGTGGGAGATATTCAAATCTCCCTTTCCGACACCAGTTTTGTCCTGGATGATGGTTCTCAACAGTTTGCCTGCAAATTGATCGACGCCAAATATCCCGATTATCGCCGGGTGATTCCCCAGGGACATCCATTTTTCGCGATTCTCGATCGGCAACATTTCAAAAGTGCCTTGCAGCAAAGCGAAGTGCTGGTCAGCGACCGCAATCCGACCACCCATGTTCATCTAGCCGATAATCTCATGATCCTGCGCAGCCGCAATGAGGAACAGGAAGAAGGTGAAATCGAACTGGCCATCGAATATCAGGCTGAAGCGCTGGACATTGCCTTTAATAGCCGCTATCTGAATGATACCATTCAGATATTCAATCAGGACAAAATCCGGATGCGCGTCAAGGATGGCAACAGTGCCGCTGTTTTCACCCCCATGGATGCCGATAATCCCCTCTATATTTTGATGCCCGTACGTTTGTGATCTGTTCCTGAATCTTTTGGAATCATGACACTGGAGTCGTTACAAATCCGATCCTTGCGCTGCATTCAGGATCTGCAACTCCAGACCCATTCCCGCTGGAACTGGTTGATTGGGGCCAATGGTGCAGGGAAAAGTACGGTGCTTGAGGCCCTGCATATTCTGGGTACTGGCCAAACCTGGCGGCATGGACCGCGCAATCTGCTCCGCGATGGGGAGAGCGAATACCTGCTCAGCGCACGCATGTCCGATCACTTCCTGGCTCTGCGCAGACGTGGCGAAGAACGGGAAATACGTTATGATGGGGAGTCCATCCACTCCGCCTGGGAACTGCTGGACATTCTGCCGCTGCAAAGCTTGCACAGCGAGAACAGTCATTTTGTGGCAGGCACGGCAGAAGATCGGCGGCGGATCATGGATTGGGGCATTTATTATGTGGATGCCCACTATGGACAGATCTTCCGGGAATATCGGCGGGCATTGGCGCAGCGCAACGCTTGGTTGAAGCATCCCCACGGACAAAGTCCCTGGGATGCGGCACTGGCTGCTGCTGGCGAGAGCATCCAGCAACGCCGTCAGGATTATCTGATCCATGTGGAACCATATCTGCAAAAGCTGTGGGCTGCCTGGTCTGGTTCTGCGGATATCTTGAGTCTGCATGTCCAGACAGGATGGAAAGAGGGCTTGTCCCTGCGGGAAAGCTTGTTGCGCGATCTGGGATCGGATCGGGAAATGGGATATACCCATAGTGGTCCCCATAGAGCCAATCTGGTTTTTCGGATTCGCCAGAAGCTGGCTCTGGACATTCTTTCCCGTGGGCAGTTGCGGGTATTGGGACTGGCCTATCGCATGGCCCAGTTATGTTTGATCCAGGAAGCAGGTTTTCAGCTACCGGTGATATTGATTGATGATTTTGCTGCGGAACTCGATCCATCGGCCAGGATCTGGTGGCTGGAACAGTTGAATCTGCTGGGGGTGCAGGTTTTTGCAGCGGTTACTGCAAAAGATCAAATTCCGGCAGGTGAAGCGGGCAAGCAGTTTTACCTGGCCCATGGCCAGCTTGAAAAGGAAAGTGACCAATGACGGATAAGTACGATTCTTCCAGTATCCAGGTTTTGAAAGGACTGGAAGCGGTACGCAAACGCCCGGGCATGTACATCGGCGATACGGATGATGGTAGTGGCTTGCATCACATGGTTTTCGAGGTGGTGGATAATGCCATTGATGAAGCCCTTGCCGGATACTGTGATACCATCGTGGTCACCATCCATGATGATGGCTCCGTCAGCGTCAGTGATAATGGTCGGGGTATTCCGGTAGACATGCATGCCGAGGAAGGTCGTTCCGCCGCCGAAGTCATCATGACCATCCTGCACGCCGGCGGCAAGTTTGATGACAATTCCTACAAGGTCTCGGGTGGATTACACGGGGTGGGCGTTTCCGTGGTCAATGCCCTATCGAGCTCCCTGCAGCTACGCATTTATCGCGATGGTTATGTCTGGACCCAGTCCTATGCCGATGGTGCCCCCCTCGCACCCATTGCCCGGGGTGAAGCTTCCAGCCGGCATGGTTCCATCATTCGTTTCAAACCTTCCCCGGAAGTTTTTGCCGATACTCAGTTCCATTTTGAAATCCTGGCCAAGCGTCTGCGCGAACTGGCTTTTCTCAATTCTGGCGTGCACATCACCCTGCTCGATGAAAGAGTCAATCGTGAGGAAGTTTTTCATTACGATGGTGGGATTCGCGCCTTTGTGGAACATCTCAACCGCAGTAAAACCGCCATTCATCCCCATGTCATCACCTTGAGCGGAGAACGGGACGGCATTGTTGTGGAGGCGGCGTTACAGTGGAATGAGGGCTACAACGAAACCGTCCTGTGCTACACCAACAACATTCCCCAGAATGATGGGGGTACTCACCTGGCAGGTTTTCGCGCGGCTTTGACCCGGACCCTCAATCAGTACATGGAACGGGAAGGCACCCTGGCCAAGGCCAAGGTTTCCGTCACGGGTGAAGACACCCGGGAAGGATTGACGGCGGTACTTTCCGTCAAGGTACCTGATCCCAAATTTTCTTCCCAGACCAAGGACAAACTGGTTTCCAGCGAAGTGAAACCGGTGGTGGAATCTTCCATGGCGGAAGCCCTCATGATTTTTCTGGATGAGCACCCCAAGGAAGCCCAAGCCATTGTCGCCAAGGTCGTCGAAGCCGCGCGGGCCCGTGAAGCAGCACGTAAGGCCCGGGAACTGACCCGGCGCAAGGGTGCACTGGATATTGCCAATCTTCCCGGCAAACTCGCCGATTGTCAGGAAAAGGACCCGGCACTTTGTGAAATTTATCTGGTGGAAGGGGACTCGGCAGGCGGTTCCGCAAAACAGGGTCGGGATCGTCGCCATCAGGCCATTTTGCCCCTCAAGGGAAAAATTCTCAATGTCGAGCGCGCCCGATTCGATAAGATGCTGTCTTCCGATGAAATCGGTACCCTCATCACGGCCTTGGGAACCGGCATTGGCAAGGAAGATTTTGATCTGGCCAAGTTACGCTATCACCGTGTCATCATCATGACCGACGCCGATGTGGATGGGAGTCACATCCGGACCCTGTTGCTGACTTTTTTCTATCGCCAGATGCCGGATCTGGTGGGCCATGGTCATGTCTATATTGCCCAACCCCCCCTTTACAAGGTCAAAAA
This sequence comes from Acidithiobacillus sp. M4-SHS-6, assembly GCF_047421495.1. Classification (GTDB taxonomy): domain Bacteria; phylum Pseudomonadota; class Gammaproteobacteria; order Acidithiobacillales; family Acidithiobacillaceae; genus Acidithiobacillus. Next base: position 5,497 of record NZ_CP175559.1, read on the forward strand.
AGGTAAAGATGAACGCTATATCAAGGATGATGCGGAGTTGGCGGCTTATCTGCGGGAGATAGCCATGCAGGGTGCCGAATTTTATCCTGCAGCTGAAACGGAGGCGGTCAGCCCCGATCAGCTCGCGGGCATGACGCGCCAGTACCAGAACATTGAAGCCTTGGTGCAGCGTCTGGAAAGACGTTATCCCGCCACCCTGCTCTGGGCTCTGGCTACGCTGGCCCCGATCAATGCGGAGTCCGCCAGTCAGGAGGATTGGAATCAGTTTGCTCAGGCGCTTCATTCAGCCCTCAATGCCACGGCCTTACCTGCCGAACATTATCATGTCGAGAAAATCGGCGAGGGTGACGCCTTGCGTCTGGTGATCCGCCGGGAACAGCATGGTAGTCAGGAAGTCCGCTTTTTTGACCAGGATTTTTTTGCGGGTGGTGAATATCGCCATCTGGCTGAATACGCCCGGAATATTGAAGGCAAAATATCTCCGGGCGCGCAGGTCAAAAGAGGGGAAAAAAACCGATCCGTCCAGCGTTTCCGCGAGGCTATGAACTGGCTTCTGGCGGACGCCCGCAAGGGTGTGGAAATACAGCGCTACAAAGGTCTGGGTGAAATGAATCCGGAGCAGCTCTCGGAAACCACCATGAATGCCGAAAATCGCCGACTGCTTCGGGTGGATGTGGAAGATGCCATCGCTGCCGATGAGGTATTTTCCATGTTGATGGGGGATGCCGTAGAACCGCGGCGGCGCTTTATCGAGGACAATGCCCGCTTTGTGTCCCGACTGGACATCTAGTCCGCTATCGGTTTGTCAGGCCGCAGCATCCTGATCATAGCGCAGCACGACCGGCCAGTGGATGATTTCCATCTGGCCGTCCATGTGTTCCACCAGGGCCGTGCAGCTTTCCACCCAGTCACCATCGTTGTAATACAATATGCCCTCAATGGTTTTCTGTTCGGCATGGTGAATGTGACCACAAATGACCCCGGCATAACCCCGTCGTGCCGTTTCTTCGGCCAGCAGGTGTTCGTAGTCATTGATGAATTGCACGGCTTTTTTGACGCGATACTTGATGTAAGCGCTCAGGGACCAGTGGCGGCGCAGACCCAGGCGGCGGAACAGGCCTTGCAGCAGACGATTGAGCCAAAGCAGCAGGGTATAACCTTGATCGCCCAGGCGAATCAGCCAGGTGGCATAGCGCATGGCAGCATCAAACTGATCGCCGTGTATGACCCAGAGTTGTTTGCCATCGGCCGTTTCATGGACGGTTTCACGGAGAATGGCAATGTCTCCCAGGGAAATGCTTTCATCCTGGCGCTGGACATAAGCGGAGAGCAGTTCATAAACAGGATCATGGTTGCCCCGAATATAGCGGACACGAACCCCGGAACGGGCCAGGCGCAGAATTTTCTGAACCACCGTGTTGTGGCTGCGCGGCCAGTACCAGCGAATCTTGAGGCGCCATAAATCAATGATGTCGCCCACCAGGTATAATTGCTGACAGGAGTTATGGCGCAGGAAGTCCAGCAGACTTTCTGCCTGACAGCCTCGGGTACCGAGGTGGACATCGGACAGGAAAATACTGCGGTATTGGGGCATGGAATCGTCCTGAAAACGTGACATGGGTCTATAATGCCAGCAAAATGTGACAGTTTGATGAAAGTGGGCGACATGAATGGGCCTGAGCGAAAGGGAGAAGAGGGTGCTGAATCTCGTTGGATTTGAATATAAAGAACTTTTCACAGATGCAGGGATTGCACGTCTGGATCAGACGTTTCTGCAGGGACTCAAGACCTCTGACCCGGCGTTGGCCGCTGCGCTGCTCGCCTATCGTGCCCAGGGTTTGCTCCCCCCCAGCAAGGAACAAAGTGAATTTTTGTTGCAGCTGGCGCCCCATCTGGAAAAGTTCATCGCCCGCCTCTTCACCCTGGAAAAGGAAGTTGCTGAATTGCAGGCGCAAACCCGCAGCCATGATGTCGTCATGGAATTCAAGAGACATTTTGTGCTGCGCCGTGCCCGTCGCTATCGCGGCGAATTTCCCGCAACCTTCGCCGATCTAGATCAGTGGCTGGATAGCGAGATTCGCCAACGGGCCTGGCCGGAGGAAGATCGTGAATGGGCCATTTCCCGGCTCGGGGAAGAGTGGCTCCAGGATGAAAATGCCCATGCCGAGGAGATTCAGCGCCTGACCCAATGGTGTGCCCTGATCTTGCAGGATCCCCAGGCAGCCCTGGCCGTTGCCGGCTGGTCGAGCTTCCGACTGCCGCAACGTGTGGACCATGAAGCCCTCGTTCCCCTGAAAAGACTGGAACAGGTACCGGGGGCACCCTATGTGGCCCCGGATGGCACCCTGCGCCGCCGTGACAGCTTTCATCTGACGGATTTGCGCATGGACCCGCGCAGTGTCCAGAGTGAAGTGCATTATTGTCTGTATTGCCACGATCATGATGGCGATTTCTGTTCCCGAGGTTTTCCCGAGAAAAAGGGGGTTCCGGAACTGGGTCTCAAGGTCGATCCTCTGGGCGTGATCCTGACGGGTTGCCCCCTGGAAGAAAAAATCTCGGAAATGCAGATACTCAAGCGGGACGGGTTGAACCTGGCAGCGCTGGCCATGGCCATGGTGGACAACCCCATGGTTCCGGCTACCGGTCACCGGATTTGTAATGACTGCATGAAAGCCTGTGTGTATCAGAAGCAGGATCCCGTCAATATTCCCCAGATTGAAACCCGGATTCTTACCGATGTCCTGAATCTGCCCTGGGGAGTCGAAATCTATGATTTGCTGACCCGCTGGAATCCCTTGCGGGCCGTACAGTTTGCTGCCCAACCCTACAATGGCCGCAAGGTGCTGGTGGCGGGCATGGGCCCGGCGGGCTTCACCATGGCCCATCATCTTCTTCAGGAGGGTTGTGCGGTCGTGGGCATTGACGGGCTGAAAATCGAACCCTTGCCCGAGGCTTGGCTGACGGCACCCATTCGCGACTGGAGCACCTTGCAGGAAGATCTGGATGACCGGATATTGCTGGGTTTTGGCGGCGTGGCCGAATATGGCATCACGGTGCGTTGGGACAAGAATTTTCTCAAGCTGATTTATCTGACACTGGCTCGGCGTCCCGGCTTTCAGATTTTCGGCGGCGTGCGTCTGGGAGGTACCATCACCCTGAATGATGCCTGGTCCCTGGGCTTTGATCATGTGTGCATTGCCACGGGTGCAGGCTTGCCCAGGGTGGTGCCCATGGGCGAAAGTCTGGCGCGGGGCATGCGTCAGGCCAGTGATTTCCTCATGGCCCTGCAACTGACCGGCGCCGGGAAAAAGAGCAGTCTCGCCAACTTGCAGGTGCGCCTGCCAGCGGTGGTGATTGGTGGTGGACTCACGGCAGTGGATACGGCTACGGAAGTGCAGGCGTATTACATCCGCCAGGTGGAAAAAGTCCTGGATCGCTATGAGCAGATGTCACAGCACCTGGGCGAAGAACAAATCCGTGCCGGGCTCTGTGCCGAGGATACGGAAATCCTTGAAGAGTTTCTCGCCCATGGGCGTTTGGTACGCCGGGAACGGGCGCGGGCCCAGGCAGCGGGAGAATCTCCGGATTTTGTGCCCCTGATCCAGTCCTGGGGAGGGGTCACCCTGGCCTATCGCAAGGGCATGCGCCAGTCTCCGGCCTATACCCGCAATCATGAAGAGCTGATCAAGGCCATGGAAGAAGGACTGTATTATGCCGAGGGTCTGGATCCCCTGCGGGCGGAACTGGATAGCTATGGGCACATTGCCCACATGGTATTCCGGCAGATGCGTGAAGCCGAAGGTCGTTGGTTGAGCAGTGATCAGGAACTCCGCTTGCCGGCCCGGGCCGTGTTCATTGCGGCAGGGACTGTCCCCAACACCATCTACGAAAGGGAATATCCCGGAACTCTGCAATTGGACGGGGATCATTTTCAGACCCACGTGGCTCACGGCAAGAGCGCCCTGCAAGCGGTGCAGGTGGCCGAACACTGCAAGGCACCCGAATCCGGACCTTTTACTTCCTATACCGATGCGCAATCCCATCGCGTCAGCTTTATTGGCGATACACACCCGGTATTCCATGGCAGTGTCGTCAAGGCCATCGCCTCGGCCAAGTCCAGTTATCCTCAGGTCATGCAAAGCCTGGCCGTCCTTGCGCCGGGGACCACAGACAATCTTGATGCCTTTCAGGAGTCTCTCCGGGATCTCCTGAGCATGCGGGTTCTGCGCGTGGATCGCAGTAATCCGGCGGTCACCGAAATGTGGATCAAGGCACCCCTGGCCGCGCGGAATTTCCGGCCGGGCCAGTTTTTCCGCCTGCAGACTTTTGAGTCGCATAGTCCGGTGGTTCATGGTACGCGTTTGCAGATCCCGGTGTTGACGGTCAGTGGCGCGGGCGTGGAGGACGATGCCATTCGCCTGATGGTCCTGCAGTGGGGCACGGGCCCCCGTCTGGTGGGCAGTCTGGAGCCGGGAGATCCCCTGATTTTGATGGGACCGACCGGAGCCCCCACCGACATTCCCCAGGATAAAACCATTCTGGTGGTGGCGGGACGCTGGGGTGCCGCCGTCATGCTGGATATTGGCCCCGCTTTGCGGGCGGCGGGCAACCGTGTGCTCTATGTGGCGGCTCTGGGTAAGGCCAGCGAACTGGATAATCAGGCCGAACTGGAAGCAGCGGCCGATCAGATTATCTGGTGTACGGGCAGTGGTCCCCTGATCGAGAGCCATCGTCCCCAGGACCTGAGTGTGGAAGCCAGTGACATGGTCGAGTTATTACGCGCTTATGGCGCCGGGGAGCTGCCTGGCCAGGGGGAGATAGAATCAGGGCTCTCCCTCCATCAGGTGGATCGTCTGATGGTCATGGGCTCCACGGGCTTACTGAAAGGTTTCCAGCAAGCGCTCAAGGGACCCCTGGGCCATTTTTTCCGGGAAGACCTGGAAGCCGTAGCGACGGTGGGCAGCCCCATGCAATGTATGCTCAAAGGTGTCTGCGCCCAATGTTTACAGTGGCAAATCGATCCGGAAACCGGCAAACGCAGCAAAGCGGTATTTTCCTGTGCCGGGCAGGACCAACCCCTGGCCTGGGTGGACCTGGATAACCTCACCGCCAGACAAAGTCAGAACCGCCTGCTGGAAAGAATTTCCAGTCAGTGGCTGGATTATCTGCGCGCAATCAGTGACGCTGAATCCCGCCGAAAAGAGGCTGGCTCCGATTAAGCTACTGAATCATGATAGGGGCCGTATTTTTCACCGCTGGGCTTGGCAGGCAAGACTTCCATGACCAGCAAGGCAATGCCACCTACATAAGGGACCAGTGCGATGAGCAGCCACCATCCGGATATGCCGATATCGTGCAATCTTCTGACTTGTGCTCCCAGGGTGGGGAGCAATAGTGCCAGATAATAGATGATCAAAAGGGCCATACCGATATTTTTCATGCCGAGCAGGACGATGAACACGATCCATATGGCGATAAAAATTAGTGTATTCATCAACACAAACCACCAGAATTCGGCGCGCTGCATCCGGCCATTAAACTGAAAGTAATTATTCTGGATTACATTGAGATACGCATTGATCATCCGCATGAGGCTGCCTCCTGGTAATGAGCCCGTCCAATTTAGTCACACAATCAATGCTGGTCAGGAAAGAGAATGTTCAGTTCCAGGACTTCAAAGTCACCCTTCCTTTCCATGCTGACCTTGATGTTATTTTTGTCTACGGGAATGTATTTGGCAATGACAGCGAGTAATTCTTCCTGCAGGTCGGGCAGAAAATCCGGTCCACCGGCTTCCCGCTCATGGGCAAGAATCAGTTTTAGACGATCCTTGGCGACATGAGCCGTTTTTTTACGGGAACCAAGAATATAGTCGAGTAAGGACATATCAGCCTCCAAATAGTTTCTTGAAAAACCCCACTTTTGGAGCCTGTATGAAACGGATGGGCTTTTCTTCACCGAGGAAGCGGGCGACCACATCCTTGTAGGCCTCCGCCACATCGGTGTTGCCCATATGTACTGCGGGAATTCCCTGGTTGGAGGCTTGTAAGATCACTTCTGATTCAGGAATGACACCCAGTAGGGGCGTACGTAACAATTCCTTGACATCATCCAGTGAGAGCATTTCTCCCTCTTCCACCCGTTTGGGCGAATAGCGGGTGAGGAGGAGGTGCTCCTTGACCGGCTCTTCGCCCTGTTCAGCCCGTCGGGAGCGCGCCGCCAGAATGCCAAGGATACGATCCGAGTCGCGCACGGATGATACCTCAGGGTTGGTAACGACGATGGCTTCGTCGGCATGATACAGGGCCATGAGTGCCCCTGACTCTATGCCCGCCGGTGAATCACAGACAATATAGTCAAAATCATTGCGCAGTTCGTCCATCACCTTGGTGACCCCTTCCAGGGTCAAGGCGTCCTTATCACGGGTTTGAGAGGTGGGGAGCACATAAAGATTTTCGCAATGCTTGTCCTTGATCAGCGCTTGTTGAAGCCTGGCCTCGCCCTGAATCACGTTGATGAGATCGTAAACGACCCGGCGCTCGCAACCCATGATCAAATCGAGATTGCGCAAGCCCACATCAAAATCGATGACCACGGTTTTATAGCCGCGCAAGGCAAGGCCGCTGGCAAAAGCCGCGCTGGTTGTGGTCTTACCGACTCCTCCTTTCCCTGATGTGATGACGATTATTTTGGCCACGTTGCTCTTCTCCCGATCATTTTGAGTTTAAGGGGGTAATATGCAGTTGATCCTCTCGGCTGTAAATCTGCGCGGCTTTTCCCCAGAGGGGATGGTCTGGTTCCAGGGTTCGGTACAAACCGGCGATGGAGACCAGTTCGGCCTCCAGAGCCATGCAGAAAACACGGGCATTTTCATCGCCGTTGACCCCGGCGAGGGCGCGGCCCCGTAGTGGACCATAGACGTGAATATTGCGGTCCGCAATGATTTCAGCACCGGCATTGACGGTCGCCAAACAGACCAGGTCACCATTGCGGGCATAATTGCGTTGTCCACTGCGCACGGGATGTGCAATCAACAATCCTCCCCCGGCATCTGGAGGAGGATGGTTTTTTTCAGTGGCTGGAGTCTCCGCAGGCGATGTCTGGGGCTGCCCCCGTAAAATGGGCAGATGCAGGGATCTGGCGAGAGATTGTTGCGTTGCTGAGGCATTACGTATGCCTACGGGCATCCATCCTGCCTCCCGGAGCACGGTCATGATTTCGGCCAAGGCACAAGGGCTTTCTTCGGGAATGGCGGCAAGGTCCAGCACCAAAGGCGAAGCTTGGTGGAAAGCTGCTGCCGAGGGATGACGGCGATATTCTTCGTCAATACGGGCCTTCAGCAAGACGGGGTCCTGATTTTCCAGCTCCAGCACAGAAAGCGTAAACACGCCCCCGCTCACGCGGAGTGGGGAAAATTCAGGAGTGCCTTGGACAGGTGTCTTAGCCGGCATGTTTCACGTGAAACATTTCATAAGGTCTGTTTACCCCTTTTTCAGGAGGGAGCGTTTGCCGGCTTTACCGTTCCATGCTTCGGCATCAGGCAAGGCATTTTTCTTGCGCAAGATGACGGGCCATTTTTTGCTGAGTTCAGCATTGATGGCAGTGAAATCCCTTTGATCTTCGGGCACTTCATCTTCGGCAAAAATCGCATCGGCCGGACACTCGGGAATGCACGCCGCGCAATCAATACATTCGTCGGGATCAATGACCAGAAAGTTAGGCCCTTCATGAAAGCATTCGACGGGACACACTTCCGCACAATCGGTATATTTGCACTGGATACAGTTTTCGGTAACGACGTAAGTCATGAGCTAGCTACTTTTTTATTGGTGCGCTGGCGTGGCGCGGGATTAACTGTGGCGTTCTTTTCGGCACTGGCCGAAGCCTTCGTTGGTTTTTGGGCCGTTGGTTTTTTGGCAGCCGCCTTTTTGCCAGGGCTTGCAACGGCTTTCCCGGTAGCTTTACGTGCCGGCGCGGCCTTTTTGGCAGATGTGCTACGTTTTCCCCGGGGGGGAGGTGGCGTGTAACCCTCCAACAGGGCCGCGATTTCGGCCTCTGAAGCGCTTACCTGAAAATGGAATCCACATTCTGCCCGCGGGCAGGCGAGTTGTTCGCCCAGCCGCTTGCCCCTTTTTTCGATCATGATCGGCCAGGCGCAACGCGGACAGGCTTTGGCAACGGGCGGTCCCCATACGGCGTAAGTACATTTTGGATAGGTATTGCAGGAGTAAAATACCTTGCCATAACGACTACGTTTTTCCACCAGTTCGCCTTCTCCACACTGGGGGCAGGTGACACCGGAAGATTTGGGTTGGGTCAGGGGTTCAATATGCTTGCATTCGGGATAACCACTGCAGGAAATGAAACGCCCATAGCGGCCGGTCTTGTAAACCAAAGGCTTGCCACATTCCGGACAGTCACGGCCCACCGGCTCGGGGGCTTCCCGGGGTCCGTCCACAGGACGGGTGTAGTTGCAATCGGGATAACCCGAACAGGCCACAAAACGGCCATGACGCCCGAGCTTCAGAAAAAGGGGCTTGCCGCATTGGGGACAAGCCTCATCCAGGGCTTCGCTGGTGGCTTCCGCGCGGCTGACGTTGGCTTTTTCATCCAGTAAGTCGCGAAATGGTCCCCAAAACTCGTTCAACACCGGCTGCCACTGCTTTTCTCCACGGGAGATGGCATCCAGCTCGTCTTCCATGCCCGCCGTAAAGTTATAATCTACATAGCGTTCAAAGTGATTGGCGAGAAAGCGACCCACCACCCGACCGAGATCGGTGGGACGAAAACGGCGCTGCTCGGTTTCCACATATTCCCGATTTTGCAAGGTTTGAATAATGCTGGCGTAAGTAGAAGGCCGACCAATGCCATGGGCCTCCAGGGTTTTAACCAGGGTGGCATCACTGTAGCGCGGGGGAGGTTCGGTAAAATGCTGCTCCGTATCAATGCCCTGTACCTGGGGTTGATCGCCCTTTTGCAGGGGCGGCAGAATCCGCTGGCTTTCGTCTTCGTCGCCATCGTCCTTGCCTTCCTGATACACCGCCATGAACCCCGGAAAAGTGACGGTGGAGCCATTGGCTCGCAAGGTCCAGTGGGTGCCGGCATCCATATCCACGGCGACCATGTCCAGGCGAGCGGCGGACATCTGACAGGCCACACTGCGTTTCCAGATCAGGTCATACAGTCGCCAGAGGTCCTTGTCGAGAATGCCTTGCAGCATATCGGGGGTGCGGGTGATATCCGTGGGGCGCACGGCTTCGTGGGCTTCCTGGGCATTTTTGGTTTTGGTTTTGTAGCGACGCGGGCTTTCGGGGACAAATTCATCCCCATAATGACTGCCGATGAATCCGCGAATATCGGCAATGGCTTCCTCCGAAAGATTGACCGCATCCGTACGCATGTAACTGATCAGACCGACCGTTTCGCTGCCGATATTGATGCCTTCATAAAGTTGCTGGGCAACCCGCATGGTACGGCTGGCGTTGAAGCCGAGCTTGCGCGAGGCTTCCTGCTGCAAGGTGGAGGTCGTAAACGGTGCGGCAGGCTGACGCTGGCGGTTTTTGCGCTCGACCTCGCGCACCTGGAGGGGTTGCCGCAGAATATCGGTTTCCATCTCCTGGCGCATGCTTTCTGCCTGGTCTTCATGGGTGATATCGAATTGTTCCAGTTTTTGGTGCTGCCAGTGGGTCAGCCGGCCGGCAAAGAGGCTGTCCTGATGCTGCAGGCGTGCCGCAATGGTCCAGTATTCCTGGCTGACAAAAGCCTCAATTTCATCTTCCCGTTCGCAAATCAGCCGCAGGGCCGCACTTTGTACCCGTCCTGCAGAAAGGCCGGGGCGGACCTTGCGCCAGAGCAGTGGAGATAAATTGAAGCCGACCAGATAATCCAGGGCACGCCGGGCCTGCTGGGCGTTGACCAGGTCCATGGCAATTTCGCGGGGATTGGCAATGGCTTCCTGTACGGCTTTTTTGGTGATTTCATGAAAAACTACGCGCTGCGCAGGCTTTCCACCCAGTTGCTGGCGTTCCCGCAGCAGTTCGACCAGATGCCAGGAAATGGCCTCGCCTTCCCGGTCCGGATCGGTGGCAAGCCAGAGCTTGTCGGCTTTGCGGAGCGCCTTGATGATGGCGTCCACATGCCGTTCATTCCGCTCAATGGCTTCGTAGCGCATGGCAAAATCATGTTCAGGATCAACGGCCCCTTCTTTGGGGCGCAGGTCGCGAACGTGACCATAAGAAGCCAGTACCTCAAAATCATCCCCGAGATATTTCTGGATGGTTTTGGCTTTGGCAGGAGATTCAACGATGACGAGCTGATGGGCCATAGGTCAGTGCAGTATCCGAGTTCCGTCGCTATCCAGCAAGGCATCCATCCAATAGGCTTCAGGGCCGGGATCATTGGCCATGACCATGAAGGCCACCCAGTCGAGGGTTTCCATGTCCATCTCCTCGAGATCCAGGGCCAGCAGGCGATCGATGATGCGTTCGCGCATGGCGCCATTGATCACACCCAGACGCTCCCAGTCATGCAGTTGACCACGTGCTGCTACGGACAGATTTTGCAGTTCATAGGGATGATAGGCACGCAATGCCCGGGGACTGGTGTCGTCCTGCTCTTCCACGGCGAAACCTTCCATCCAGTCGAGGGCTCGCTGAATATCCGCATCGGGAAAACCCACCGCACGCAAATGATCTTCGATGACTGCGTCATCCTCATCGTCGAGGTGGTCCAGTAGGTAAGTAATAATGTCTATGACGTCTTCCATGCCAGAGCCTTCAGGATATAGGAGGGAGGCGACAGAACCGGCCACCGGGGCTGGCCGTGAGATAACCTGATATTTCCATTTCCAAGAGGATGGCCGAAAGCTCGCTCAGCGTCAATCCACAACGCGCGGCAATTTCTTCGGCACTCAGGGGATCAAAGTCCAGGACGGCCCAGACTTGTGCCTGGCGGGGATCCTCAGGGGTCCAATGATTCGGCGCTGTAACCGGCCGAGACTGGCGTAATGCCCCATAGAGCGGACCCAGTTCGCTGAGCACGTCCTCGGCACTTTCCACCAACTTGGCACCTTCACGAATAAGACGATGGGGACCTCTGGATAAAGGAGAATGAATCGAGCCCGGGATTGCGAACACTTCCCGCCCCTGTTCCATGGCCAGTCGGGCGGTAATCAACGAACCGCTGTTTTCTGCGGCCTCGACAATCAGCACCCCCAGGCTCAGCCCACTGATGATTCGATTACGGCGGGGAAAAAGACCACTATGGGGACCGGTTTCAGGGGCTTGCTCGCTGATGATCAGGCCATGCTCGATGAGGCGATGGGCCAGTTGCAGATTGGCGCGGGGATAAATCAGATCCGCGCCCGTACCCAGCACCGCCACGGTGCCACTGGTCAAAGCACCGCGATGTGCCGCAGCATCAATACCCAGGGCCAGGCCGCTGGTAATGCACAGGCCCGATTCTCCCAGACTGCGGGCAAAAGCTTCCGCCGTTATGGTTCCCGCGGCACTTGCCGAACGGCTGCCGACAATGGCCAGCATGGGTTGACTCAGACAGGATCGCTGCCCACGGATGAACAGGAGTGGGGGTGGATCAGGAATTTGCCGCAGGAGGGGCGGGTAGTCGGCATCTGTCCAACGGCACAAATCCGTATCGGGACTATTCAGCCAGCGGCGATCGGCGGCCGTGAGTATATCCTCAGGATCTTTTTGGAGCGCCTGGATCTGTCTTGCCGACAAGCCCAGGCCCTGCAACATGCCGGCACCGGTTTGAAAACAGGCGGCGGCCGTGGCGAAGCGTGCCAGTAAAGCCTGCTGCCGAAGGGATCCCAAGCCGGAAATTCGGCAGAGCGCCAGCCAGGCGGTATCAGACATTATTTGGGTGCGGAGGCATCAGTCTGACCGGGACTGTGGATGCCATCACCCACGCTGATTCCGCGACTGGCCGTGGTGATCACCCCATAAGATACCTGCGGGAAAACCCGGAAGACCATGAGGTTACCGATGGTTTGGGCGGGCAGGGCAAAAGCCTTGCCGGTAACGGCATTGCGAGTCACCGCGCCGCTGCGCTGGATCTGCAGGACATTGCCGAGCTTGAGGTCATTGGCGCTGCCCTGATCGATGACGACCACCTGACCAACGGTGAGCGTCGGATTGCCCTCCAGTTGCCCGATGATGTGTCCCTCCATGGCCCGTTGGGGCGCGCTGGGAAAATAATGGGGGATAGCCGTTTTAGCCACCGGCACCAGGCGTTCGCCCAGATCGATCTCCCGGCGAATCTGGGTGATTTGCACCGCAGCGTGGAGGCCGCCTTGAGTGACCGTCACTTCGCCCAGGTCTTCCAGAGCAAAGCCCAAAGAGCGGTGGGTCTTGGCCTGGAATAATTCCGGTCCCAGGGCGACGACTCGATAACGACTACCGATAGGGGCTTTTTCCAGTCCGACCGTATAGAGGATATTTCCGGTCACGTAGCTAGGCCTTTGCTTGGCCGCAGCCGCCAGATAGGGCAGTTGGGTGAAGGCTTTTTGACTGGCGATGACTCCGGGACTGCCCAGGAAGGGCATGACTTCACCAGTAGAAATCGTGGGGACCGGTTCTGTCGACATTTTCGGACGCAGTTCCACAAAATGGGAGCCGCTGCTGAAGGGGGATTCGAGGCTGAGCTCTGGCTCACCATGGGCACCATAGTGCAGCACAATACGATCACCGGGATAAATCAGGTTGGGATTTTTGATGGAGGGGTTTTTGTGCCATATCTGGGGCCACTGCCAGGGGTACACCAGAAAATGACCGGCTATGCCCCACAGGGTATCTCCCGGTTTGACGATGTAGGTTTGCTGGGTACGCCATTGTATGTTGGCAGGCGCTGCCTGGGCAATGACCGGGGTCAGGGCGCTCAGGCCAAGGGTAAAAATAAGCTTGCGCCATCTATGCTTGTGCATGTAATGATCTCCACTGGACTTCCGCAAGGGGTAGTATTAGTCCAAGATACGTCTTTTGCCGGAAAGTTCTGACAACAAGTGGTGGTAAAATGTCGCTTTTGAAAATACTCGAATTTCCCGATACCCGCCTCAAGGACATGGCTCAGCCCATCGTCCGGGTGGACAAACAAGTCCAGCAACTCGCCGATGACATGGCGGAAACCATGTACGACGCTCCGGGAATCGGCCTGGCCGCCCCGCAGGTAGCGGCTGGACAGCGTCTGATTGTCGTGGATGTTTCAGAAAATCGCAATGATTTGATGGTGCTGGTAAATCCCGAAATTATCGCCCGAAGTGGTGAAGAGGAAATGAAAGAGGGTTGCCTGTCCGTTCCGGGCGTGCTGGAAACGGTCCGCCGCGCGGAAAAAATCACCCTGCGGGCTTTGACGGTACAAGGGAAAACCATTGAGCTGGAGGCGGATGGTTTGCTGGCGGTCTGTTTGCAGCATGAGATCGATCATCTCAATGGCATCCTGTTTGTGGATCATCTCTCCCGTCTGAAGCAGAATCTGATTCGCCGCAAGGCGGAAAAGCGAGCGCGGCAAGGTGAGTAAGCGTCTGGTTTTTGCAGGGACTCCGGAATTCGCCCGCAGGATCCTTGAAGAGTTGCTGGCTGGACCAGAAACGCTGGTGGGGGTATTCACCCAGCCGGATCGTCCTGCCGGGCGTGGCCGCCATCTGCAGGAAAGTCCGGTCAAGCAGTTGGCCAGGGAGGCTGGTATTCCGGTATTTCAGCCGGAGTCCTGCAAAACCCCGGAGTCCCTGGAGCTGCTGCGCAGCTTGCAGCCCGATCTGTTGATTGTGGTTGCCTACGGGCAGATTTTGCCCCAGGCCATTCTGGATGTTCCGCGCCTGGGGGCTCTCAATGTCCATGCCAGTCTCCTGCCGGCCTGGCGTGGGGCGGCGCCCATTGCCCGCGCCATTGCCGCCGGGGATGTGGAGACCGGGGTGGCCATCATGCAAATGGAGGCCGGACTGGATTCCGGACCGGTGCTGCAGGTCCGGACTTGCCCCATACATTCCGAAGACACGGCGGCCAGTCTCCATGACCGTCTGGCCGTACTGGGCAAGGCGGCCCTGCGTCAGGCGCTGGAGGATCTCTGGGCGGGCCGTTCCGTCGCGGTCAAACAGGATGACAGCCGGGTGACTTATGCCCGCAAACTGAAAAAAGAAGAAGCTTTGCTGGATTGGCGGCTGCCCGCAGCCCTGCTGGATCGTCAGGTCCGCGCCTTCAATCCCAGCCCCGTTGCACACACCTTGTTTCGGGAAAAAGCCTTGCGCATCTGGCAGGCGCGGCCCATGGCAGAACCGGCAGATCTTCCCCCGGGGAGTATTACGGCCATCCACAAGGAGAGCCTCTGCGTGGCCTGCGGGGAGGGGCAGCTCGAATTGCTGCTCTTGCAACCGGCAGGCAAGGGCAAACTCGCTGCCGGTGACTTCATCCGTGGGTATCATCCCGTCAGGGGGGAACGCTTGGGATGAGCAAAAAAGCAATGCAGAAGGGAAACTCCGGCATGGCCCATGGGACATTGCTGCGGCGGACCGCCATTCAGGTGCTGTCGGCCGTGGATGAGGGAGAAAAGGTAGACCAGGCCATGGCCGGAACCCCGGTCAGTGGCCCGGAGCGCGCCGCCTTGCAGTGGCTGGTATGGGGTACCTTGCGGGAATATCTGTTATTACAGAAATTATCGGGTTTGTTGTTGCGTAAAAGCTGGCGGGAAACGGATCGTGATCTGGGTTTCCTGTTGCATCTGGCGCTATTTGAATTGCGCCATGGTCAACGGCCAGCTTTTGCGGTAGTGAACGACTGGGTAGAGATGGTCGAAACGCTCCAGAAATCCTGGGCCAAGGGACTGATGAATGCCGTCCTGCGGCGTTTTCTGCGTGAGCGCGAGGCTCTGGAAGGGCAGATAGCAGATCCGGATCTGGGGCATCCAGCCTGGTTGGCGGCACGCTTGCGCGCGGCCTATCCCGAGGAATGGCCAGACATTGCCGCCGCCAATAACCGCCCGGCACCTCTTTGGCTACGGGTAAATACCCTGCGCGTCAGTCCAGAGGATTATCGCGAGGCGCTGCAGGCCCAGGGCTTGTCTTGTCGGGGTGTTGAATGGAGTGATGCTGCCCTCCGTCTCCCGGAAAGTGTCCCGGTCGCCACCCTGCCGGGATGGGATGCCGGCTGGGTGGCCGTCCAGGATGTAGCCGCCCAGATGGCCGCCCATATTCTGGCACCCCAAAGTGAAGAACGGGTGCTGGATGCCTGTGCGGCACCTGGCGGGAAAACCGCCCATCTCTGGGCCGTGGGCGCCCGTCGTCTGGATGCTCTGGATCGTTCTGCGGAGCGTTTGCAGAAAGTGCGGGAAACCCTCTACCGCCAAGGGGCTATCGCCCATTTACAGGTGGCTGATGCCACTGAACCGCAGAGCTGGTGGAATGGTGAGCCTTATGATGCCATTCTTCTGGACGCCCCCTGTACGGGTATCGGCGTGATTCGTCGCCATCCCGATATCCGCCTGCGGCGGCAGGAGGAAGATGTCCTGCAGGCCGTGGCCCAGCAACGCCGGCTTCTGGACGCCTTGTGGGAGTGTCTGCGTCCGGGTGGGCGCCTGCTGTATGCGACCTGTTCGATTCTGCCGGAAGAAAACCTCCTGCAGGTTCGGGCTTTTCTGGAGCGTCATGAGGATGCCCGCCAGCAGGCCCATCCCCTCACCGGACAGCACTTGCCCGGTCAGCAGGATATGGATGGTTTTTACTATGCGCTTTTGGTGAAAGGTGCATGATTTTTTCGCCAGCTTCCAGTATTGCACGGGCAATGGCGGGAACCAGACTTAGCCGCTTTTTCTGGTCGAGCCTTATTCTGGGATTGTTCTGTTGCACAGCTCCTGCCTGGGCGTTGGCGGACACCGCGTTCCACGTGAAACATTTGCAAGCCGTCCCGGAAATGACCCGGGTGAAAATCAGTGCCCAGGTGCAGATCAGTAAGGAAGCCTTGCTGCAGGAGATTCTCGATCAGGGTCAGACCCTCGTCTGGGTCATCAAAGCAGAATGGCGGGAGCCTGAGCCTTTTTCCTTCATTTCCGGGCTGGGCACCCATGCCCAAAAGGAAGAGCGCTGGCAGATTCATTACTATCCGCTCACCAATCAATATGCTCTGAGCAATGCTGCTGGCACGCTCCGTCTCTTCCATCACTGGCATGATCTGGTCAGCACTTTAGGACAGATTCACGATTTCATCCTGCCCTTGCAGCAGGGTGCAGCGCGTGGTCAGGTAGCTCTGCGGGTTTACGTGGATATTCAGGCCTTGCCTCTCCCCCTGCGCCTGCGCGCACTTCTTGATCATTGGAAACTGGAGTCTCCATGGACCGTCAGCGCCCCCCTTTCAAGCTGAGAAACTGGTTGCGCGCCCTGAAAGCCGGGGCGATGCCCGAAAAGCAACGGGTGGGGCCCCGCTGGGGAGCCATTTTATTCCTCCTGGCCATTTTGGGTTTTCTGACTATCAATTTTTTCACCAGCGCTGGTGGGCCACTAAGCCGTTATTTTGTGCCCATGCTGGTGATTTCGGCAGGAATCGTCCTTTTTTTACTGATTCTGGTCCTGGTTTCTGTGGTGGCGCTACTGGTCCGGTTGCGCCGGGGGGAGGTGGGAAGTCAACTGGCTACCCGCCTGGTGGTGATTATTACCCTGCTCAGCTTTCTCCCGGCCGCCGTGGTTTTTGGTTTTTCCTGGCAGTATCTGAACCGCGGCGTCGATTCCTGGTTCAGTTCGGCCGTGCAAAGTGCCCTGGACCAAGCACTGAATGTGGCCAAGGCGGGCATTGACCGTTATCGCAATTCGACCTTGCTGGCGGCTGAAAGTATCGCCCAGGCGTTGGTGGGAGAGTCAGACAGTAATGCCATTCTCACGGTCATTGCCTTGCGGGATCAATATCATTTGAGCAGTGTAACGCTGTTTTCCAGCGACAACCGGATCATTGCCACCAGCAGTAACAATCTGGCCTTGGCACCACGCTTGCCGCGTCAGGAAATCCTGGCCATGGAAGAAGGCCACCCCACCGCCAATATCGAACCCGAGGCGGATGGCAGATTGCTGGTCAAGGCGCTGATTCCCGTGCTTAGTCCGCATCTGGGACAAAGTAACCGGATGCTCTATGTCGAACAGCCCATTCCGGAACAACTCACCAAGGCGGCAGAGGCCGTTCAAGTGGCCTATACCCGCTACCATCAACTGATGCTGATGCGCGAACCCATGAAAACGGCTTTTCAGCTCAGTCTCGCCGTAGCCCTCTTGCTAACGGTGCTTTCTGCGGTGTGGATGGGTTTGCATCTGGCGCGCCGCCTGACAGCACCCATTGCCCGGTTGGCGGCGGGAACCCAGGCGGTAGCTCGGGGCGAATTTATTCCCTTGCAGACCATTGCCAGCCATGATGAACTGGGCGTGCTGCTGCACTCCTTCAACAATATGACCAGGCAGCTCGCCCGTGCCAAGCAGCAGGCCGCCGCCGCCCAGGAGCAGGCCGAGCAGCGTCGTCTTTATCTGGAAACCATGCTGGGCCAGCTATCCAGCGGTATTCTCACCTTTGATGGTGAAAACCGTCTGGCCGAGGTGAACGCCGCGGCAGTGCAGATTCTTCACGAAGACTTACCCAAGGGGAGCGCCCTGGCGGAACTACAGGATGGCGCCCTTCTCGAACCCCTCTGGAAGCTGGTGACGGAGTGGGTGGAACATCCCCGCAGTGCCATGCAGAAAGAATTGCAATTGGCGCGGAGTGATGGCCCCCAAACCCTGATTGTGCATGGCGCGCAATTTTCCGATGCCACTGGCAGCAAGGGCTTTGTCGTGGTTTTTGATGACATCAGCACCCTGGTTTCTGCCCAGCGTAGCGCCGCCTGGAGTGAGGTAGCCCGGCGCCTGGCCCATGAAATCAAGAATCCCCTGACCCCCATCCAGCTTTCCGCCGAAAGACTGCGGCGCAAATATCTGGAAAAACTGGGCGACGAAGGGGAAACCCTGGATCGAGCGACGCGCACCATCATACATCAGGTGGATGCCCTGAAAGTGCTGGTAGATGCTTTTTCCGAATATGCCCGGCAACCTCAGATGGAACTGCGACCACTGGATATCAACCAATTGATTCTGGATGTCGTGGACTTATATCGCGGCCATGAAAATGGTATTGAAATCCGTGCCGAATTGGGAGCGGATTTGCCGCCGCTCCGGGCAGATGCGCATCGTCTGCGCCAGATTCTCAACAATTTGTTGCGCAATGCTCTGGATGCCCTGCAAGGCATGGAAGAAACGCCAGCGACCGGCAAGCATATTGTGATTCACACTGGCTTGACGGACAGCGGTCCGACAAAGATGCTAGAATTGAGCGTAAGTGATGATGGTCCCGGTTTTCCGCCCGATCTGCTGGCGCGGGTTTTTGAGCCCTACGTCACCAGCAAGCTCAAAGGTTCGGGATTGGGCCTGGCCATTGTCCGACGCATCGTCGAAGAGCACGGTGGTGTGATTGTTGCCGACAATCAGGGCCTCCATGGTGGCGCGCGCATTGTCATGGATTTTCCCCTGGGTTGACCGGGATTTTCTGGAGGTAGCATGGAAGCAGCAAGATTGAAGATTCTGATTGTCGATGATGAACCCGATATCTGCCAGACCCTGGCAGATATTCTCGAAGATGAGGGCTATCAGGTTGAAACTGCGGGCAGTGCGGCCGCCGCCGAGGTCTTTCTGCGCGATCAGATGGTGGATCTGGTACTCCTCGATATCTGGATGCCCGGCGAAGATGGCATCAGCTTGTTGCGGCGCTGGGCGGAAGCGGGTCTGGAGCAGCCGGTGGTCATGATGTCCGGCCACGCCACCATCGAAACCGCCGTTCAGGCAACCAAGCTGGGCGCCTATGATTTTGTCGAGAAGCCCCTGTCCCTGGACAAAACCCTGCTGACTGTGGCCCATGCTCTGGAGGCGAGCCGTCTGCAGCGAGAAAACCGGGATCTGCGCGCCCAAGCCGGCTGGGTAGATCGGCCCAGCGGTGATAGTCCCGCCATCCGCCAGTTTCGCGAACAGCTCACCCGGGTTGCCGCCGTTGACTCCTGGGCCTTGTTACTAGGCGAAGCGGGCAGCGGCAAGGAAGTCGCGGCGCGTTATCTGCATCGGCAAAGCCGCCGGGCTCAGGGGCCTTTTGTGGACCTGCGGGCGGCGGCCATTGCCCGGCCCAATGTGGCCATTGAACTTTTTGGTAACGAAACCCAGGGTAAGCTGATTCGCGGTCGTCTGGAGGTGGCCCACGGTGGCACCTTGTTTATCGACGAAATTGCCGATATGGATCTGGAAACCCAGGCCCGTCTGTTCTCGGCCTTGCAGGAAAAGCGCATTATCCGGGTAGGCGGGACCACCCCGGTGCCGGTGGATGTGCGCGTCATCGCCGGCAGTGCCCAGGATCTGTCCCAGGCGGTGCAAAACGGCCAGTTTCGCAGTGATCTCTATTACCGCTTGAGTGCCCTGCCCCTGCGGGTCCCGCCATTGGCGTCGCGAGTCGCAGACATTCCCGTACTTATTGAAGAGTTTGTGCGTTTTTACGGGGCACGAGATGGACTGCCAGGACGTCGCTTTTCACCCGATTCCATGGATGTTCTGAGTCACTATCCCTGGCCGGGCAATGTCCGGGAGCTGCAGAATCTGGTCGAACGCCTGCTGATTCTGGCCGAGGGTCCGGAAATCAGTGCCGAGGAAATCGAAGGCGCTCTGGGCCTGGATAACCGGATGGCACTTGCCAACAGCAATTTTGATGAAGACGATTTTGGCGGCACCCTCAAACGCGCCCGGGAACGCTTCGAACGCGCCTTTCTCGAATATCATCTGGCGCGCAATGACTGGAATATCGCCCGTACCGCCGAAGTGGTCGGCCTTGAACGCACCCATCTGTATCGCAAGCTGAAAAATCTCAACATAGCCCTGAAGGGTGAGCGGCGGACGGGAGACGAGGGGGAAGACGAAGGTTGATCGGAGCAAATTATTTGTTATTCGCTGCTGCGGCAAGTACGGACTATCTTGCGGTTGATATCAGATATGTCACTACAGCCGAAGGGCAGCAGGGTTCCGTTCATCAAAAATGCGCCCGGGAGCAAGGGCTGGTTGCCGCCTATGCGCTGTGTAACACGCTAATGAAATGGTCGTTAACCAACGGCTTACAAATTTTCCAGGGGGACCACGATGGATTCTCCCTGAGCCCGTTTTTCTATCCGCCGAGCAGCGTCCTGAAGGAAGGGGATCCAATCCTCTTTGAGTCGGTTGAGGGGCGCTGAGATGCTCAAGCCGCAATGACAAGGTAAAGTCGTACGGACCAGTACTGCCAAGCATCCTACACCGATTTCCGCTTCTTCCTCATCACGGGCAAAGCCAAGCTGCAAAGCATCTTCTATGTTTTTCCATAGAGACGGGTAATCGTGCAGGGTATGATCAGTCAGGGCAGGCAATCCTGTCCGTGCGGCATAAGCCTGAGTCCAGGTTTTACCTTGTTCAGCAAGCATCAACTTCCCCACAGCTGTCGTATGGAGGGGGGCACGGCTACCAATGACTTGTTCTACCCGCATCATCCTGGATGATGAAACTCTCTCCACATAGAGTACGTCATCCCCTTGGCGCACGCTGAGATTAACGGTTTCGTTCACTTGATCCCGCAACCAGACCATGACCGGTTTGGCAATGGTTCGCAGATCAATTTTTCCGTAGGTCAGCCGTCCCCATTCTGCGAGACGGTCACCAAAACGATACAGCCCCGTTTCATCGCGTACCAGTAAGCCATTGCTTTGAGCCGCCGCCAGTATTCTGAACGCGGTTGAAGGTGCTAACCCGGTCACCGCTGCCAAGACTTTTAACGAGGCGCGGCCGCCCTCCTTGGCAAGGACGTCCAATAAAAAAATCAGGCGATCAATGACCTGGACTGAAGGTAAGGAGTCGGACATAATGCGTTTCCATATGGTGGAACAATTCCCTCATTGCGGAATTTAAACCCGGCGGCTAAGATAGTAAAGAGTTTACCTTCTCAATGAGCCCTGAAAGTACCTGCTGCTGCCCCATGACGAGGTCGACGAGTCGAAGCGGCTCGTCGATTACCTGTACTTTGAAATCACAGGCTAATCCCTTAATCCAGCCGCAACCAGCCCTTGCGGTAAAAAAGCCAGGCGATGAGTGCTTCCACCAGAATCAGTCCCCCGGTGACGGCAACAAACCCGTAGCGCCAATGGGGGAGCGGACCGAGGGGGACATTCATGGCTGCCGCGCCGGGAATAAACAGTGGGATGGTGACCAGAATAATCAGTGCCGCCATGAACTTGAACAAATGATTCACGTTGTTGTGCACCACATAGGCGTAGGATTCCAGCAGTTCATTGATGGTTTCCTGGTCGCTGTCCACCTGATCCCGGACCTGGGACAGCTCAATGCGGGTATCTTCATGAATATCCAGCAGGTCATGATCTTCCTTGGGAAGAAAAAGGGCGATTTCGCTGACCACATATTCCAGTTGCAGCAAGCCCAGATCCAGCGCCAGCAGCCGGTCATGAATATCCAGCCCCCGATACACCACATCATGGCGCTGGGCCTGACGTAGATCCCGCTCCACCATCGCCATTTCCCGGGCGACGGCGCGGGCGGTGGGCAAATACAGCCGGGTGACTTCGGCGATGATGCGCAGCACGAGCTCCCAGCGCTTGCGGGGTTTGTCCGGATCAATGAGCTGATTGAGAAAGGGGATTTCCTGATCGGCCAGGGTCACGAAGTAACCCGGCGCAAAATACACGCTGAGGGGTACCAGGGAAAACTGGCCGATGCGCCCGTCTTCCGGTATGGGCACCTGAAACTGCAGGGAAATCAGGCGCTCTTCCTTGATCAGGGGACGTGAGGCCTCGCCTTCCAGACGCTTGCGCAAAAAGCTTTCCGGGATGTCGAGGGTCATGGCGGCCTGACTCAATTCCAGAGACGTAGGATTGACCAGCGCCATCCAGCTACGCCGGTTGGCGTTGCCGGAAAGCAGGCAGTCGCGAGTAATCCGCAGCATCAGTCGGCCCTCTCCTACATGGCAAAAAACCCATGTTTTCGCGCCCAGATGGCAAATATCAGGGTGGCACCGAAAACATAGGCCAGCAGGCCGAACCACAGGTAATGCCAGTGTTCCAGCGGGAGAATGGTCATCATGTGAAAAGGCATGATGAAAGCAATGGGCATCATCAGCAGGGCCAGCCACACGGTCATGACCTTCATGACGGTATGGGCATTGTTCTGGATGATGCCGTTGTAGGCATTGGTGACGGTCAGATAACGCTCGTAAACCAGATTCACCACATCTTCCATACGCCGTTGCTCGCGCAGGGCTACTTCCAGCAAGGCATACGCGGGCACCTCACCGGGGGTGGCACGCAAGGCGTCGCGCAAAATCAATCCCGATTCCCGCAAGGCAATGACCAGTTCTCCCAGATCCCGGTTGAGTACCACAATCTGCCGCAATTCGTTGTTGCCCATGGCGGTTTTCAGGGCCAGGCGCAACTCCTGCAAGCGATCCACCAGTACCCGGGCGACCCGTTCATGGCTGTAGATGCTGTTGAGCAGCATTCTTTGCAGGAGATCATTGCCCTGATCCTGCTGGAGGGCCCCGAGCCAGTCCTGTTTCAGCATGGACAGCAAGGCCTCTTCGCCGAGGAGAACCAGGTGGCCGGGGTGTTCATGATGCAGGGTCAGGGTGCTGATCCGGGCCACCGTTCCGAAGCGGGCATCTTCTTCCAGCATGGCCACGGGCAGACGCAGGGAGATCTCCTCGCCTTCACAGTAAAGCCGTTGATCTTCACTTTGGCGCAGCCAGCTTCCCAACCCGCTGCAGGACAAGGCCTGTTCAGGGTCCAGCAAAAACAGCCCCGGACCGCTGCAGCCATCTCTGGCCGTCCAGGTTCCGGTCTGGGGGTCGTAGAACTGGGCGGTCATGAGCGTATCAGATCCAGTCTTTTTTGCGGAAAAAAACGAAGAGCAATCCGGAAATCAGAAAGCCCCCGCCCATCAGGACCGGCCAGGCATAGGTCCAGTCCTGCAGGGGGAGAGGAACGTTCATGCCATAAATACTCGCAACGGTGGCCGGTGAGGCCACCACCACCGTCCATGCCGTAATGATTTTCAGGGTGTTGCTGATGTTGTTCTGGAGCACGCCGACATAGGCATCCATCATGTTGGTAATGGTGGACGCGTAAATTTCGGTCATGTCCCGGGCCTGTTGCAGATCAATCAGGGCATCGGCGATGTCTTCGAGATCGTCGGCATTCTGCCCCAGCATGGGCAGGCGCAGGGTTTGTTGTGCCACCGAGATATTTCCCTTGAGCGCGGCGGAAAACAGGATCAGGCTTTTGTTCAGGGCCAGGAGCCGGAAAAATTCGTTGTTGTTTTGGGAGTGACGGAGAATTTTCTCCGTGGCGGCAATTTCCGCGTTGATGATGCGCAGCGCCCGCAGAAAATCCCGGGCGATAGCCTGAAAGATTTCCGCCAGCAAACCCCGGACGCTCAGGATCTTGCCGCGTTGCCGCTGGTTGCGTAATTCATCCCATAAGGCCAGGGGATGGGCGCTGGCCGTCACCATCTGCTGCGGGAGCAGCCAGAGGCCCACCGGCAAGGTTCGAAAGCGTAATTCGGCATCTTCCTGCATGGGCGCCGGCACCTTGAGAATGATCAGGGCGACCTCGCCGTCCCGTTCCAGTCGGGGACGCTCGTCTTCGTCAGATACGTCCTGAAACAGGTAATCGGGGACTTGCAGATGTTTGGCGACAAATTCCAGTTCGGCATGGCTGGGGGCGACGACCTGAATCCAGGTGGCGCGAGGCGGCCATTGAAAACCATCGGTGATTTCCAGTTGGGCATCGGTTTTGTCGTCAAACCAGTGCAGCATTCTGCCTCTCCTTTTGCGGTGTACGCCCCATCAGATCCAGCCCTTGCGCTTGAAAAATGCCGCCAAACCCCCGGCAATGCTTAAACCCAACAATAATATCACCCAGAAAATCCAGTGGGTTTTCTGAAAAGGCAGGGTGGTATTCACGCCGTACAGGGTGGCGAACATGCTCGGCACATAAAAGACCATGGCCAGCACGGTCACCACTTTCAGACCATGGTTGATGTTGTTTTGCACCATCCCGGCGTAGGCATCCATCATGGAGGTGCTGGTGCCGGCGTAAACCCGGGCCCGTTCATGGGCAACCTGCAACTCCAGTAACGCCGTGTCCACCTGCCGAGTAGCGGGCAGATCATCGCGAATTTCCGCCAGTCGCGAAATCTTGAAGGCGGTGGCAATATTGCCGACCAGGGCCACTTCAAAGCGGGTCAGACTTTTGCTGATTTCCAGCAGGGTGAAAAAGTCGCTATTACTCTGGGTCCAGTCCAATTGCCGCTCGTTTTCGTGAATGGCCTTGTTGAGTTGCTGTAACGCCTCTTCATAACTCTGGGCCAGAATTTTCAGAATGGCCGCGAGAATCTCGATGCTTTCCGGAGGGCTGGAAAGATGTTCCATCTGCGCAAAAAAAGAAGAGAGGGTTGGCAGTTCTTCCGCCAGTACCGTAGTCAGGTTTTGCTGGTGCAGGATCATTCCCAAAGGGCGCAAGGTCCAGGCATCTTCCCCCAGCCCGCTTACCGGAAACTGCAAGGTCAGGAATACCCGTCCTTGTTCTCGGCGCAACCAGGAGCGCTCATCCGGGTCCAGAATATCCTGGGCAAAATCCCAGTCATCGGCGAGTTGCCCCGCCTCAACCCAGTCTGCGGGCCGAGGTGCCGTCAGATGTTGCCAGCTTTTCACGCGCACCGGATGGCGCGCTGTTTCCGAATGAACGGTGCTGTCTGTTTCTGCTGGGGGAAACACATCCATGGATGCTCTCCAGTTCAGAGTCGGGCGTTAGGGGCACCAGTGTCCGGCAGTTTCCCGATGCGGGGTCTTCGGCCGGAACAACTTGGAGCGCAGGACGGAGGCTTTTATACTGGACTTCCGTGTCGACTGTAAAGGAAATTCCGCTGTGAGCCCCGTGCACTCTGCAACTGATAGTAAAGCTTTTATCCCTCTTGCCCTCGCTATCCTCACGGTTTCCGACAGCCGCACCCCGGAAACCGACAAGTCCGGAGACAAAATTGCCGAACTTGCTGAGGCCGCCGGCCATCGTCTGGCCGCCCGTTGCATATTGCCCGATGACGCCCAGGTATTGCGCCAGCAGATGCAGGACTGGATTGCCGATCCGGTCATTGATGTGATTATTGCGACCGGAGGGACGGGGGTGACGGGGCGGGATGTGACGCCCGAGGCCCTCGCGCCCCTCATCAGCAAGCCCATCCCCGGCTTTGGGGAGCTGTTCCGCATGCTGTCCTATGAAGAAATCGGCACCAGCACCATTCAGTCCCGGGCCGAAGCGGCCATCTGTGCGGGAACCATCGTCTTTTTACTGCCGGGTTCTACCGGAGGAGTGCGCCTGGGAATGGAGGCGATCATCATTCCTCAGCTGGATATCCGCCATCGTCCCTGTAATTTGAGCGAATTATTGCCGCGTATTCGCCATGAACACTGATGGCGGCCATGTCTGAAGACGAGCAGCAACGCCAGCAGCGCTGGAGAGCCTGTTATGCGGAAAGTGCGCGGGATGCAGCCCCGCCGCCCTTGCCCTTGCTCGAGGCGCAGGTGGGTCTGTTGCCGACGGCGGGGACAGCCCTGGATCTGGCCTGTGGGCGGGGCGGGAACGCCCTGTTTCTAGCGAAGCAAGGGTTGGAAACCTGGGCCTGGGATTATGCTGACGCGGCCATCCTGGCGCTCCAGCAACAGGCAACGGGTCAGCCCAGGCTGCACCCCGAATATCGGGACGTGCTGGCGCAGCCGCCGCAAGCGGCGGCCTTTGATGTGATCGTCGTCGCCCATTTTCTGCATCGGCCTCTTTTTCCCATATTGGCACGGGCGTTGAAGCCCAAGGGATTATTGTTTTATGAGACCTGGGCCGGCCCTTATGCCGGGCGCGGTCCCCAAAATCCGGACTTTCGACTGCGGCCGGGAGAGTTGGAAAAGGCTTTTCCAGATTTGCAGCGCTTGATTTATCACGAAGAAAGTGATCGCGCTGCGGGTGTCTGGAAGGCCTAAGATATTGCAAAAACGGCCTCTTGGCGCAGATAATCGAAAGATGCAAAACGAATTTGATGTCATTGTCGTCGGCGGTGGGCATGCCGGCACCGAGGCTGCCGCAGCCGCAGCCCGCTTGGGTGTGCGCACCCTGCTCCTGACCCAGAATCTGGATACCATTGGCCAGATGTCCTGCAATCCGGCCATTGGCGGCATCGGTAAAGGGCATCTGGTCAAGGAAATTGACGCGCTGGGGGGGATCATGGCCCTGGCCATCGATCAGGCGGGCATCCAGTTTCGCACCTTGAATGCCAGCAAGGGTCCCGCGGTGCGGGCCACCCGGGCCCAGGCCGACCGCAGTCTCTACAAACGGGCGGTACGGCGTCTGCTCGAAAACATCCCCAACCTGTATCTGTTTCAGGGGATGGCGGGTGATTTGCTGATGGAACAGGACCGCCTCGCCGGGGTGCGGATGGAAACCGGCCTGGAGCTGCGTGCCGGGCAGGTGATTCTGACCACCGGTACCTTTCTGGGGGGGCGTGTGCACATGGGTGACCAGAATTATGCGGCAGGCCGGGCCGGTGATCCGCCTTCCAATGCCCTCTCCCAGCGTTTGCGGGAAATGGCCTTTCCCGTGGCCCGCCTGAAAACCGGCACGCCGCCCCGCATTGATGGGCGCAGCATCGATTATACGCTGCTCGAAGCGCAGCCCGGTGATAATCCCATCCCGGCCTTTTCCTTCATGACCCGGCAGGTGAATGTCCCCCAGCTTGCCTGTCATATCACCCATACCAATGCCCGCACCCATGAAATCATCGCTGCCAATTTGCATCTGTCAGCCATGTATGGCGGGCATATCCAGTCCGTAGGACCACGCTACTGCCCGTCCATTGAAGACAAGGTGGTGCGTTTTGCCGAAAAAACCGCCCACCAGATTTTTCTGGAGCCGGAAGGGCTGGATACCCACGAGGTCTATCCCAACGGTATTTCCACCAGCTTGCCCTTCCCGGTGCAGGTGGATCTGGTGCGCAGCATGCGGGGTCTGGAAAATGCGGTTTTGCTGCGCCCTGGCTATGCCATCGAATATGATTTTCTCGACCCGCGCGATCTGTATCCCAGCCTCGAAAGTCAGCGTCTGCCGGGACTGTTTTGTGCCGGCCAGATCAATGGCACTACGGGTTACGAAGAGGCGGCAGCCCAGGGCCTGCTGGCCGGCCTGAATGCGGCACGTCGGGCCCGGTCCCAATCCGCCTGGGTGCCGGGACGCCATGAAGCCTATTTGGGAGTCATGGTGGACGATCTGGTCACCCGGGGGCTGGACGAGCCCTATCGCATGTTTACCAGCCGGGCGGAGTATCGCCTGCAGTTGCGCGAGGACAATGCGGATTTGCGCCTGACGCCTCAAGGTCGGGAACTGGGGCTGGTGGACGAGGCCCGCTGGACGGCCTTCGGCCGCAAGCAGGAAGCGCTGGAAAGCGAGCGTGAGCGCTTCCGCAACCTGCGTATTCGTCCCGAAGACCCGGCTGCGGAACGCATTGCCGCGCATCTGGGCCAGCCCCTCGGTCGGGACGTGACCGCCTTGGAGCTGCTGCGCCGACCGGACTGGGATTATGTCCGTCTGACAGAGGCTTTGGCCTTGCCTGGCTGTGCGGATTCCCGGGTGAGTGAGCAGTTGGAGATTGAGTGCAAATATTCGGGTTATATCGCCCGGCAGCAGGATGAAATTGCGCGTGCTGCCCGCTGGGAGGGGATGAGCATCCCCGAGGATATGGACTATAGCGATGTGCGTGGCTTGTCCACCGAGGTGATGCAACGCCTGAGTCGGCAACGCCCCCAGACCATTGGCCTCGCCAGTCGCATCCCCGGGGTGACGCCCGCCGCCATATCTCTGTTGCTGATTCACGTGAAACGTCGCAGCCTCTTGCAGGCGGGTTGATGCCGCCGCCTTCTGCCGCACTGCTGACCCAAATCCTGGATGCGGGGCTCGCAGACATGCAACAGGAGGGGATTACTCCAGAGCAGCGTTCATTGCTGCTGGATTATGTCCTCCTCCTGCAGCGCTGGAATGCGACCCACAATCTGACGGCGGTGCGCGACCCTCGCGATATGATTCCTCGCCATATTCTCGACAGTTTGGCCGTTTTACCTTTTCTGGATCAGGGGTCGGTGGTGGACATCGGCAGCGGTGCCGGTTTGCCGGGAATTCCGCTGGCTATCTGCCGACCTGCACAGGATTTCACGCTGGTGGAACCGGCGGCCAAAAGAGTGGCATTTTTACGCAGTGTCGTCGCCGAACTCGGCCTGGCGAACGTGCAAATTGCGCCCATGACCAGCGAGCATTACCAGCCAGAGATTTTGCCCGACTGGATTATCAGCCGTGCCACCGCTCCTCTGGCAAGGCTGGACAAGATGACGAACCATCTCCAGGGGCCGCAGAGCGTCGTCCTCGCCCTGAAGGGTCCCGGCGTGGAAGAGGAACTGGCCGACTGGCCGCGCGCCAGTTCCCTGGACATTCACCGTCATGACCTCCATATCCCCGGCCTGCCCACCCGAAAGCTCTTGATTTGGACAAGTCCTGTGCGGGTGCCCTAGCCCCCCGCGAGTGGACAGGGTATTCTTGCGAGATTGCAGGCTGCACCGGAAATCATCCCAAAAAACATGCGTACAGTTGCCGTTGCCAATCAAAAAGGCGGTGTGGGAAAAACCACGACCGCCGTCAATCTGGCTGCCGGACTTGCCCAGAATGGCAAGCGGGTGCTGCTGGTTGATCTGGATCCGCAAGCGAATGCCAGCACCGGCCTCGGGCAGGTGGGCAACGCGGCGGCCAGTATTTATCACGTACTGCTCGGGGAGTTGCCCCTCTCCGCGGTCCTGCAGGCGGTGTCCCCCGCCGGACTTTTTCTGGCGCCTTCCAGCCCGGATCTGGCGGGTGCCGAAGTGGAAATCTATCCCCGGCCTGATCGGGAACAGTACCTGAAAAGCGCGCTGACCGGGGCGGCAGATTTTGATTATGTGCTGATTGACTGCCCCCCTGCCCTGAATATGTTGACCATCAATGCCTTGGTAGCGGCGGACAGCGTGTTGATTCCCATGCAGTGCGAATATTATGCCCTGGAGGGCCTCACCCAGTTGCTGAATACGGTTCGGCGCGTTCGTGCCCAGCTCAATCCGCGTCTGCAGGTGGATGGCTTGTTGCGTACCATGTTCGATAATCGGAACCGTCTTTCTTCAGAGGTCGGGCAAGAGCTGGAGCGGCATTTTCCCGACAAGCTCTACCAGATGGTCATTCCCCGTAATATCCGGCTGGCCGAAGCCCCCAGTTTCGGGCAGGCCGCTTTGGAATATGACCCCTCCTGTGCAGGGGCCATCGCGTATCAGGGATTGGCCAGAGAATTTCTGCAGCGGGAGGAAAACCCATGAAACGGGTCGGTTTGGGCCGGGGCTTGGACGCCCTGTTTGCCAGTGAAGATTCCACTGCCGGAACCATGCGCGAGATTCCCGTGGATTTGCTGCAAAGGGGACGTTATCAGCCCCGTGGGCTGATTTCCGAATCTTCCCTGCAAGAGTTGGCAGAATCCATTCGTCATCAGGGGGTCGTCCAGCCCATTGTGGTGCGTGCGGTGGGGGGCGGGCGTTATGAAATCGTCGCGGGAGAGCGGCGCTGGCGGGCTGCACAGATCGCCGGACTGACCCAGATTCCCGCTGTGGTGCGTGACTGTGGTGATGAACAGGCACTGGCCATCGGCATCATCGAGAATATCCAGCGCCAGGACCTGAATCCCCTCGAAGAAGCCCTGGCATTGCAACGCCTGCTGGATGAATTTGGTCTCAGCCATGAAGCGCTGGCGGCCAGTCTCGGGCGCTCTCGGGCGGCCATCAGTAACCAGCTGCGTCTTTTGCGTCTGGCCGCCGCAATCCATCCCCATGTGGAAAGTGGAGCATTGAGTGCCGGCCATGCCCGCGCCTTGCTGACCCTGGACGAAGCGCAACAACAGGCGCTGGCGGAGCGGGTGGTGCGCGAAAATCTCAGCGTCCGGGCCACCGAAAAGCTTGTCCAAAAAGCACTGAAGCCGCCTGCGCCGCCCCCGGAAGCCGATCCCAACCGGGCTGCGCTGGCGGCGCTCATTCAATCCAGCCTGGGTCTCGGGGTCGATTTGCGACCCTGTGGTCAGGGCGGGGAGTTGCGCATCCGCTGGGAAAATCCGGAACAGGAAGCCATGCTCCTGCAACGCCTGGGCGTGACGCTGGATGAAAATGAAATCTGATGGAAATCTGATGGTATGCTCTTGACGCTCGGCATCTGCGTGTTTAGACTCCGCCTGTATTTGAGTTTTGCCCATTGAAAGAGCAAGAAAAACAGATGGGCATGGTGAACTTCTCGTCCTATGTGGGGCGAGTCACTGCGACGGTATTGACGTTGGCCCTGTTTCTGGCTGCCTTGCTGGCTTGGCGCTGGGGACGACAAGAAGCTTACGCGCTACTATTTGCGGCATTTTTGAGCGTTATCAACATGCTCATCCTGGGTGGTCGCCTGATCGCGCTCCCTGCATCTACGCATATCGCCGCACGGCGCTTGGGTGGAGCGGTGTTGCAGCGCTGGATCATCACCATACTGGGTCTCATCTTGGCAATTTTCTGGCTGCATCTGCCCATTATCGGGCTGGTTGCCGGGTTTTTGCTGGCTCATTTCGTATTTTTGGCATTTCTGATGCGGGAACGCATCAGGCAAAGGAGTTAAGCGTGGCATCAGGCGATATCGCCCATCACCTCCTCAACTGGACCGTGGGTTCCGGTTTCTGGACTTTTGATCTGGACAGCATTGTCATGGGCTGGATCATGGCCGCCATTCTGGTCATCACCGGGATGGTGGTTGGCGCAAAACTACAGACCAACACCCCCAGCGGAATGCAGAACTGGCTGGAGGGGGTCGTCGATTTCATCGATGATCTGGTCCAGGGCAGTTTCCCGGTCAAGGATCCGCTGATCGCACCCATAGCCATCACGGTTTTTTTGTGGATCCTGCTGATGAACAGCCTGGACGTGATCCCTGCCTATCTTCCCGGCATCGTGGCGCACTGGTTCGGCATTAGCGAATTCCGCATTACCCCCACGGTCAATCTGAATACCACACTGGGTGTTTCCATCACCGTATTTCTGGTGATGATTGCTACCAATCTACGGGTGAAGGGCTTCGGTTACTTCAAGAATTACCTGACCCACCCATTCGGTATCTGGCTGGCACCCATGAACATCATCATGTCGCTCATCGAAGAAATCACCAAGCCCTTGAGTTTGGGCTTGCGACTGTTTGGCAACATGTTTGCCGGAGAGTTGGTGTTCCTGTTGCTGGCCTTGTTGCCCTGGTGGGGTGAGTTGGTATTGGGTACCGTCTGGTCCCTTTTTGAAGCTTTGATCATTATCCTGCAGGCCTTTATTTTCACCGTGCTGACCGTGGTTTATCTCGGCATGGCGAACATGCAGGATCATTAAAAGTTTACATTATTTCACTTTTGCGACAATTGTAAGGAGTTATCATGGACGCACATACCATTATCGTAGCTGCCACAGCCATTGCAGTCGGTATCATTTTCGGCGCCGCTGGTCTGGGTTCCGCCATTGGCTGGGGCCTGATCACTTCCAAGACCATTGAAGGCATCACCCGTCAGCCCGAAATGCGCCCGCAGTTACTGGTGAACACCTTTATATTCGCTGGCTTGATGGAATCCTTCCCCTTCATCATTCTGGCCTTTGGTTTCTGGTTCCTCTTCGCCAACCCGTTCCTGGGCTGATGCGGGTCCGGGTTGATCCGGCCCACTTGCAAGTGAGGTAGTCATGAATCCAGTAGGTATCAATGGAACACTGATCATACAGCTGATCACCTTCGTCATTCTGGTGGCGTTGTTGTACAAGTATATGTATGGTCCCCTGCGTAAGGTCATGGATGAGCGTCGTGCGAAAATCGCCGATGGACTTGCTGCTGCCGAGCGTGGGAAAGAAGAAATGGCCCTGGCGCAAAAACGTGCAGCAGAAATGTTGCGGGAAGCCAAGGACAAGGCGGCGGAAATCATCGCCAATGCGGAACGACGTGGGGTGGAACTGCGCGAAGAAGCCCAGAGCAAGGCGCGTGAAGAAGCGGATCGGATCATTGCCGGTGCCCGGGCGGAAATCGATGTGGAAACCAATCGTGCGCGCGAGGCTTTGCGTGGTCAGGTGGTGGATCTGGTGGTCGACGGCACCCAGCGTATTTTGCACCGGGAAATTGACCAGAATGCCCATCGCGACATTATCGACCGCATGGTCGCTCAATTGTGAGGGTCTGAAATGGCAGATCTGATCACAGTGGCGCGTCCCTACGCCGAGGCCCTTTTCGGGCTGGCAAAACAATCTGGTCAGCAGCAGGCTTGGGCAGAATCGCTGCAGGTGCTTACGGCCATGGTGGCAGATAGCCAGGCACAGGCGTTTTTGAGCGATCCTGAACGCCCGGCAGCGGACAAGATGGCTTTGCTGGCTACCGCTCCGGTGACGGTTGAGCAGGCTGCGTGGCAGTCTTTTCTTGGGCTTCTGATACAGAATGATCGCTGGCCAGCGGCAGCAGAAATCGCCCAGCTTTTTGACGAAGCCATGCGCCATGACGAAGGGATCGTTGATGTCCTGGTGACCAGCGCGGTCGTCCTGGATGCACAGCAGAAAAGTGCGGTGCAGGCCGCCCTCGAACAGCGTTTCAGCGGTCGCAAGGTCGCTTTTCGTGAGTCGGTAGATGCCTCCCTGATTGGCGGTCTCGTAATTCATACGGGTGATCTCACCATAGATGCTTCCGTGCGTGGACAAGTGCAGCAGCTTGCCCGAACCCTTCGCAGCTAAAGTCTTGAGGAACATAGTATGCAACAACTGAATCCATCGGAAATCAGTGACCTGATCCGCGCACGCATCGCTGGCTTTGAAGGCCGCGTCGAAACGCGCTCCCAGGGCACCATCATCAGCCTGAGCGACGGTATCCTGCGCATTCACGGTCTGGAAGACGTCATGTATGGCGAGATGCTCGAACTCCCCGGCGGCCGCTACGCGCTGGCCATGAATCTGGAACAGGACAATGTCGGCGCCGTGGTACTGGGAGAATTCTCCGGCCTCGAAGAAGGCGACATCGTCAAATGTACCGGTAAGGTCATGCAGGTTCCCATCGGCAAGGAATTGCTGGGGCGCGTCGTCAATGCCCTGGGTCAGCCCATTGACGGCAAGGGTCCGGTTGACGCCAAGGAATTTGACGTGCTCGAAAAAATCGCCCCCGGCGTCGTCGAACGCCAGAGTGTGGACGAACCCATGCAGACCGGCATCAAGTCCATCGATGCCATGGTGCCGATTGGCCGTGGTCAGCGCGAACTGATCATCGGGGACCGTCAGACCGGCAAGACCGCCGTGGCGGTGGATGCCATCATCAACCAAAAAGGCATGGGGGTTCACTGCATTTATGTCGCGATCGGGCAGAAGGCTTCCACCGTGGCGGGTGTAGTCCGCAAGCTGGAAGAGTACGGCGCCATGGAATACACGACGGTGATCGCCGCCAACGCTTCGGAATCCGCCGCCATGCAGTATCTGGCGCCCTATTCCGGCTGCACCATGGGCGAGTTCTTCCGCGATCGCGGTATGGATGCCCTGATCGTCTATGACGATCTGACCAAGCAGGCCTGGGCCTACCGGCAGATTTCCCTGTTGCTGCGCCGTCCACCGGGTCGTGAAGCTTACCCGGGTGATGTGTTCTACCTGCATTCCCGCTTGCTGGAACGTGCCGCAAGGGTCAATGCCGATTTCGTGGAAAAGTTCACCAATGGCGCGGTGAAGGACAAGACCGGCTCACTGACCGCTTTGCCCATCATCGAAACCCAGGCGGGTGACGTTTCCGCCTTCGTGCCCACCAACGTGATTTCCATCACCGACGGCCAGATTTATCTCGAAACCGATTTGTTCAACTCCGGTATTCGTCCGGCCATCAACGCGGGTCTATCCGTATCCCGCGTGGGTGGTGCCGCCCAAACCAAAATCATCAAGAAGCTGGGTGGTGGCATTCGTCTGGATCTGGCGCAATATCGTGAACTGGCTGCTTTCGCCCAGTTTGCCTCGGATCTGGATGAAATCACCCGCAAGCAGATTGAACGCGGCAAGCGGGTCACCGAATTGCTGAAACAGGACCAGTTTGCGCCCATGTCGGTCGCGGAACAGGCCGTATCCCTGTTTGCTGCCGACAGTGGTGCACTGGACGATGTGGAAGTCGCCAAGGTGCGTCCCTTCGAGAAAGCCTTGCTGGCCTACCTGAACAGCAACAACAAGGACTTGATGGCTGGCCTCGAAGAGAAAAAAGAGCTCACCGATGACTTCAAAAAGCAGCTCGACGCAGCAATCAAGCAGTTCAAGTCCAGTTCGACGTACTAGGAGAGCAGCATGGCCAATGCCAAGGAAATTCGCGGTCAGATCAAGAGCGTAAAAAATACGCGCAAGATTACCCGCGCCATGGAAATGGTGGCTGCAAGCAAGATGCGGCGCGCGCAGGAACGGATGCGTGCCGCCCGGCCTTACGCGGAGAAAATCCGTGAGGTATTGGGACATCTGGCGCTGGCGCACCCAGAGTACGAGCATCCTTTGATGCAGGTTCGACCCGTCAAAAAGGCCGGGTTTCTGGTCATCACCACCGACCGTGGTCTTTGCGGTGCGTTGAACGTCAACGTACTGCGGCAGACCGTGTACAAAATGCACGAACTGCACGAGCAGGGGGTGAGTTCGGATCTCGCGGTCATGGGTAACAAGGGGCTGGGGTTTTTGCGCCGGCATGGCGCGCATCTGGTCGCCGAACTGAATGGACTGGGTGACAAACCCAATCTGGCAGATATGATTGGACCCATCCAGGCCATGGCTGATGCTTATGCCAAGGGTGAAGTGGATGTGGTTTATCTGGTTTCTTCCTACTTTGTGAATACCATGCTGCAACGCGCCAAGCTGGAGCAGTTGTTGCCCGTGGAAAAGCCCGAAGTCCCCGCCGAAAAACCAGCAGGGATGTGGGATTACATTTACGAACCGGAGGCACGTCCGGTACTCGACAAGCTCCTGCACCGTTATGTGGAATCGGTCGTGTATCAGGCGGTGATCGAGCATCTGGCCTGCGAGCAGAGTGCGCGGATGGTGGCCATGAAAAATGCTTCGGATAACGCCAAACGGATGGTGGGCGATCTGCAGTTGGCATACAACAAGGCGCGTCAGGCAGCCATCACCCAGGAAATCGCCGAAATCAGCGCGGGTGCGGCGGCGGTTTAGGGATCAAGTACAGTTTTTTGGGAATTTTTGAGGGTTATATCATGAGCGAAGCGGTAGTTAAAGAACATGCCGTCGGCCACATTGTCCAGGTGATCGGGCCAGTGATCGATGTCGCCTTTCCTCGCGGAGAGATCCCGGAGATCATGGAAGCCGTGGTCATCACGGAAAAAAATCTCACCATCGAAATACAGTCACAGTTGGGTGACGGCGTGGCTCGGGGCATCGCCATGGGACCCAGCGAAGGACTGAAGCGCGGTCTGGCGGTGGCCCGTACGGGTGCCCCCATCAGCGTGCCGGTGGGACATGGCACGCTGGGGCGCATCATGGATGTCCTCGGTGACCCCGTGGATGGCAAGGGTCCGATACAGACCGAAGAGCGCAAGGCCATTCACCGGCCCGCCCCCAGTTTTGACGAGCTGGCCGCCAGTACGGAAGTGCTGGAAACCGGCATCAAGGTCATCGATCTGATCTGCCCTTTCGCCAAGGGCGGCAAGGTCGGCCTCTTCGGTGGTGCCGGGGTGGGCAAGACCGTGCTCATGATGGAACTGATCCGCAATATCGCCATTGAGCACACGGGTTATTCCGTGTTTGCCGGGGTGGGTGAAAGAACCCGCGAAGGCAATGACTTCTACCACGAAATGACAGAATCCGGCGTGCTCGACAAAGTGGCTCTGTGCTACGGCCAGATGAATGAGCCGCCCGGCAACCGTCTGCGCGTCGGTCTCACCGGCTTGACCATGGCGGAGCATTTCCGGGATGAAGGCCGCGATATTCTGATGTTCATTGATAACATCTTCCGTTACACCCTGGCGGGTACCGAAGTGTCCGCACTGCTCGGGCGTATGCCTTCGGCGGTGGGTTATCAGCCGACCCTGGCCGAAGAGATGGGCAAGCTTCAGGAACGCATCACCTCCACCAAGGTGGGTTCCATCACCTCGGTGCAGGCGGTTTATGTGCCTGCCGACGATCTCACCGATCCTTCCCCGGCCACGACCTTTGCCCATCTGGATGCAACGGTCGTGCTGTCCCGCCAGATTGCCGAACTGGGTATTTACCCCGCCCTGGATCCTCTGGATTCCTTCAGTCGTCAACTGGATCCTGCCATTGTCGGTCAGGAACACTATGATGTGGCCCGTGCCTGTCAGAAGACCCTGCAGCGCTACAAGGAGTTGCAGGACATCATCGCCATTCTGGGCATGGATGAACTTTCGGAAGATGACAAGCTGCTGGTTTCCCGGGCGCGTAAAATTCAGCGCTTCCTGTCCCAACCTTTCTTTGTCGCGGAAGTATTTACGGGTAGCCCCGGCACCTACACTTCCCTGAAAGATACCATTCGTGGGTTCAAGGCCATTGTTGCGGGTGAATATGACCATCTGCCGGAGCAGTCTTTTTACATGGTAGGCACTATTGACGAAGCGATTGCCAAGGCGCAAAAGATGCAGCAGGGATAAGGTATGGTCATGACCATTGATGTGCGGGTCGTCAGTGCTGAAGGGAGCATCTACGAAGGGGTGGCCACGATGGTGGTTGCTCCTGGCGAGGTGGGTGAACTGGGTATTTTACCCCGCCACGCGCCGTTGCTGACCGGATTGCGTCCCGGCGAGTTGCGGATTATTCACGGTGAAAACACCGAATATCTGTTTGTCAACGGCGGGATGCTGGAAATACAGCCAGACATGGTGACGGTTCTGGCGGATTCGGCAGAACGGGCCACGGATATTGACGAAGCCAAGGCACTGGCCGCCAAGCAAGCCGCTGAAGCCCGTCTGGCCAGCAATCTGGATCAGATGGATTATGCGGCAGCCCAAGGTGAACTGCTGGCGCAAATCGCCCGCTTGAAAGCTGTTCAGCGCTTGCGCGAACAAGGCTTGCTACGTTAATTGCAACGCACGGATGCATCTGTCTTTGGACAGGTTTCACGAACCCCGGTCGCTTTGGTGACTGGGGTTCGTGCATTTTGAGGATGGAGCCATGGAGCCGATGACTACCGACATTGTGATTCTTGCCGCCGGACAAGGGACCCGCATGCGCTCGGCGCAGCCCAAGGTGTTGCAGCCGTTGGGCGGAAAACCCTTGTTGGAGCATGTGCTGGACACCGCGCAAAGCCTGCAGCCGCGCCACTTGCATGTGGTCATCGGCAATGGCGCAGATTTGGTGCAAAAACACTGTGCGGACCGGCCAGTGCGGTGCTGGCACCAGCAGCCGCAAAAAGGTACGGGAGATGCCCTCAGGGCGGCTCTACCAGGCCTGAACGGCGCAGAGCGAGTGCTCGTACTTTACGGAGATGTCCCATTACTCACGGCTGATACCTTGCGGGCCTTTCTGGCAGAAACACCCAAGGGCGCGGTCGGGCTGAGTACCGCCCTACTCGAAGAGCCCCGGGGTTACGGGCGCATCGTGCGTGATGCGCAGGGCCAGGTGCAGGCCATTCGCGAGCAGAAAGATTGCAACATGAAAGAACAGTCTATTGCCGAGGTCAACCTGGGCATGATGATATTGCCCGTGGCCCCCCTGCAAAACTGGTTGGCAGACTTATCCGCCAATAATGCCCAGGGAGAGTTCTACCTGACCGATGTGGTCGCTGCCGCCCATGCCAGTCATCACCCCGTCCGGCCTTTTATTTTTAACGATGCCAGCGAAGCTCTGGGCGTCAATGATCTGGTGCAACTGGCGGCACTGGAAAGAATTTATCAGCGTCGGCAAGTTGAACAATTGCAGCGGCAGGGACTGCGCCTGGCGGATCCGGAGCGATTGGATATTCGCGGTACCTTGCAATGTGGTCAGGATTGCTGGCTGGACCCCAATGTCCTCTGTATCGGCAAGGTGCGTTTGGGCAATCGGGTGCGTATCGGGATGGGGGTTGTCCTTCAGGATGTGGACATTGCCGATGATGCGGAGGTCCTGCCCTACAGCGTGCTCGAAGGCGCGCATATCGGCTCTGGGGCACGCATCGGTCCTTTCGCACGGATTCGTCCCGGCAGCGATATTGGCGTTGCTGCTCATATCGGCAATTATGTCGAAGTCAAAGCATCACGCATTGGTGCGGGTTCCAAGGCCAATCATCTGACCTACATTGGTGACTCGGAAATTGGCACGGGGGTGAACGTGGGTGCGGGGACCATCACCTGTAATTATGATGGGGCCAACAAACATAAGACCCTGATCGGCAATGATGTGTTTGTGGGCTCCGCGACGCAGCTGGTCGCTCCGGTAAGGGTGGGGGATGGAGCCACCATTGGTGCCGGCAGTACCATCACCAAGGATGTCGCCGCCGGTGGTTTAACGCTCAGCCGCAGTCCCCAGCGTTCCGTTCCAGACTGGCAGCGCCCCAAGCGGCAACCCAAATAAAACCAAGGTCTTTTGGCAGTTCCTGTTCCCGGGAGAAAAATCATGTGCGGTATTGTTGGCGGTGTCAGTAGGACAGATCTGGTTCCCATGATTCTCGAAGGTTTGCGGCGACTGGAATACCGCGGCTACGATTCAGCAGGTTTGGCCATGCTGCAGTCGCTGCCGGGACAGACCCCTACCTTGGAACGGGTGCGCAGCGTCGGTCGTGTCGCGGACTTGACGGCAGCCGCGGACGCCAGGGGCATTCAGGGTTTGCTGGGTATTGGCCATACCCGCTGGGCGACCCATGGCGGTGTGGCCGAATGCAACGCCCATCCCATGATTTCCCAAGAGCACATTGCCGTGGTACATAACGGCATTATCGAAAACTTCCATGCCCTGCGCCAGCGTCTGGAGCAGGCAGGTTATGTGTTCACGTCCGAAACCGATACGGAAGTGATCGCCCATCTGGTCCATTTCTACCGGCAGAGCACCCCTGATTTGTTGACTGCCGTGCGCCAAACGGTGTCGGAATTGCGGGGTGCCTATGCCATTGCGGTCTTGTCCCTCACTGACCCGGAGCAACTTTGTGTGGCGCGCATGGGTTGTCCCTTGTTGCTGGGCATTGCCGATGACGGACATTACTTTGCCTCGGATGTGGCGGCCTTGCTCCCCGTGACCCGGCGCGTGCTGTATCTGGATGACGGCGATGTGGCCTTGCTGGAACGGAACAAACTCATCATCACGGATCAGGCCGGACAGCCGCAACAACGCGAAGAGCACTGGAGTGCGCTCAGTGCGGCCGCGGTCGATCTGGGTCCGTATCGGCATTTCATGCAGAAGGAAATCCACGAACAGCCCCGTGCATTGGCGGATACCCTGGAAGGGGCTTTGAATAGTCAACTGAATCTGGCTGATTTATGGGGAGCGCAGGGAGAAGAAATTTTCAAGGATGTGGACAGCGTGCTTTTTCTGGCGTCGGGCACCAGCCATTACGCGACCCTGGTGGGCCGGCAATGGCTGGAAAGTATCGCGGGAATTCCGGCACAGGCGGAGTTGGGCCATGAATACCGCTATCGGGATTCCATTCCCAACCCGCGCCAGCTGATTGTTACCCTGTCCCAGTCGGGGGAAACCCTGGATACTTTTGAGGCCCTGAAACGCGCCAAGGATCTGGGTCATGACTACACCCTGTCCATTTGCAATGTGGCTGAAAGTGCCATCCCCAGAGCCTCGGCCCTGCGTTTTCTGACCCGGGCGGGTCCGGAAATCGGGGTGGCTTCCACCAAGGCCTTCACGACCCAACTGGCCGCCTTGTATTTACTGGCCATTTCGCTGGCCAAGGCCCAGGGGCGACTGGTCGCCGACGCCCAGGCCGAGCATCTGGACGCGCTCCGTCAGCTTCCCGGCAGTGTCCAGCATGCCCTGAATCTGGAGCCACAAATCCAGGGCTGGGCGGCGCGTTTCGCGGGCAAGGAGCATGCCCTTTTTCTGGGACGGGGCCTGCATTATCCCATCGCCCTGGAAGGTGCCCTCAAGCTCAAGGAAATCTCTTACATTCACGCCGAAGCCTATCCCGCCGGAGAACTCAAGCATGGCCCGCTGGCCCTGGTGGACAGCAACATGCCGGTGGTGGTCATTGCCCCCAACGATCGCCTGCTGGAAAAAGTCGCGGCGAACATGCAGGAAGTTCACGCCCGGGGCGGGGAGTTATACGTATTCACCGACGCCGACAGTCACTTCAGCGCCAGTGAGGGCATCCATGTGCTGCGCCTGCCCCGCCATACCGGCCTGCTCTCTCCCGTGGTGCATGTCATCCCGGTACAACTGCTGGCCTATCACGCCGCCCTGGTCAAGGGCACGGATGTGGACCGTCCGCGTAATCTGGCCAAGGCGGTGACGGTCGAATAGGGGGAAATCATAGCTTTTACCCGATGTTAACGGACAAAAAAGTTTCATCCTCGACAAAATAGTTTCACCACCAAATGTTGATCGAAGGAGATTCGCCGTCGCTGGATGAACGAAGCGCACGATACAAATGTACAACAACACACATGCGCAGGAAAAGCAAATAATTTTCAGATGGATAGAAAAAATGTCCAGCATGGACAAGAATGGTGAAACCATGCCCCGCGCTCTTTGCTTTTCGGAAATCCTGACCTATAGTT
The DNA here is from genome assembly GCF_047421495.1 of Acidithiobacillus sp. M4-SHS-6. Classification (GTDB taxonomy): domain Bacteria; phylum Pseudomonadota; class Gammaproteobacteria; order Acidithiobacillales; family Acidithiobacillaceae; genus Acidithiobacillus. The sequence continues at coordinate 46,382 of NZ_CP175559.1, forward strand.
TTTTATAGGTAATCAAAAAATCGCTTATTTCTACAGAGGAAATCGTCATGGCAAGTTCCGGCAAATATGGCAATGTACAAATCCCTGGAATCGGTGCCGATGAACCCGTATTCATCCTGCGCGCCCAGGATCGTCTGGCGGAAGCCGCCCTGGAAATGTACCGGGCGCTGGCGAACTCCCATGGCGCTCCGGTAGCGCCCGGAGTCAGCAGGGAAATAGATCGTTTCCAGCAATGGAAGGGGCAGAAAAAACTGCCGGACTGACCTTCTTGGCCCGTCGGTGCCGACACAGGATACCGTGAAAGAGAGGCGTCCGACGGGCCATTATCGGATCGGCTGCGCCGGCTGGTATTATCCGCACTGGCGCGGCCCATTCTATCCTGACGATCTGCCCACGCGGGGCTGGTTGGATTTTTACGCCCGCCATTTCGACACCGTGGAAATCAACAGCAGCTTTTATCGTCTCCCCGGCGAGAAGGCCCTGTCTACTTGGCAGGAATGCACTCCCTCCGGCTTTTGCTTCGCTTCCAAGGCCAGCCGCTTGATCACCCACCGAAAAAAGCTCTCTGCCGCGCAGGGCGCCCTGGCCGTTTTCCTCGGGCGCATGGAAATCCTCGCCGGGAAACTCGGGCCCGTTCTCTTCCAGTTGCCGCCCCACTGGCGGCGAGACGCCCAACGCCTGGATCGTTTTCTGAACGATTTGCCTCCAGGACATCGTTACGCCTTCGAAATGCGCGACCCGAGTTGGCACCACCCGGAGGTCTATGCGCTTCTGCGTGCCCACAACGCCGCCTTCTGCATTTTTGATCTCGCCGGTTTCCAATCCCCTTTGGTGCTGACCGCGGACTTTGCCTACCTGCGCCTGCATGGGCCGGGCGCTGTAGCCTATGCGGGCTGTTATGGGAGCGACGCCCTGCGTATCTGGGCGGCGCGCATCCGTGGCTGGCAGGATCTGAGCGCCGTCCATGTGTATTTCAATAACGACCAGGCTGCCTACGCTACCCGCAATGCCCTGGAACTCAAAAGTATTCTCGCGTTGTCCGCGGAGGAAGGCGGGTGTGCCGGCGCTTGATGGGGCGACCGGCGCACGGGCCTTCCTACTTCACGAGATGGCGTTGGAACCACGCCAAGGCCAGCCTTGCGACCTCTTCCAAAGTCCCCGGCTCCTCAAAAAGATGCGTGGCCCCGGGGATGATGACCATCTGCTTCTCTGCCCGCAGCTCGGCGTAGGCCTTTTCATTCATGGCGATGACCACCTCATCGAAACCCCCGACGATCAGAAGGGTGGGTGCCGTCACTTGGGAAATGCTGGGGCCGGTCAGATCGGGACGCCCGCCGCGGGAGACCAGCGCCTTGATGTCGTCGCCGAGTTGCGCGGCCGCCCGCAAGGCGGCCGCCGCGCCAGTGCTGGCTCCGAAATACCCCAGGGGGAGCCCCTCCGCCTCCTGCCGCACCCAGCGGGTGGCCGCCACCAAGCGTTCAGCGAGTAATCCGATGGCGAAGCGGTTGGCATAATCGCGATCCTCCTCGGCGCTCAAGAGGTCGAAGAGGAGCGTGCCGACCCCGCCGCCCTGCAAGACCTGCGCGACGTAATTATTCCTGGGACTCAGGCGGCTGCTGCCGCTGCCGTGGGCAAAAAGCACCAGTCCTCGCGCGTCCGGAGGCAAGGCTAGCGTACCTTCCAGGGATCTCCCGTCGGCGGGGATGGTAACAAGTCGTCGTGTGACTTCTTTGGACATAACTAGGTACCCCCGATGGTTGGATGCAACCCCTGTGACTTAGCGATAGTGAGCTGTTATCGATTCAAACACAAGAATGGTAACTTCTGACGCAAGCCCAAAGGGCGGCCTTTAACCGGGGTTCATTCCCGTTTTATTGCGTAAATCAACCAAACTACAGCTTGTTTTCCTGGTGGCCTGACAGTCGGCATCGCCCGGGACATAATCAAAGGAACAGGATTTCTTTTGCAACTCCAGCCAGTCCTCCGGCGGATACTTCCCCTCCGGAAGATTCGGTGGGAAATATACGCACATGCCGCATAACATGTGTGCTTTATCGGATTCGTCACTCATGAAGATTCACACCTCGCCATATGGAGCGAAAAATTATATATCCACTCATCCCATCGTTGCACCCCTCTGGAAGCAGCATCATGCCAGCTCGCAAGGAACCATCCCGAACTATGTGGATGACAACATGATAACGACAAAGTGGCATCTGCGCTCAGATGATCGTCCAGCACCACGGCAATGCTCCGCCTGTCAGCGGGATGCGCCGGAGGACAACAGGCAGGCAATGCCCGTCGGAGCAAAAACCATCCGGAGCGACTGCCATTTTTCGATTCATTCGCCGTATTTCTTTGCCGCTCAGGAATTTTCGTGAATGATCCGCAGGGCCTTGGCCTTGACCTGCTGCAATTGCCGACGGTACAGCGAGCTTTCGTACCCTGCCAGCGGGGTTCGGGTCAAGGGATGGAGGACAGCCCGGCTCTGGCCTTCTCGCGTCTGGATATGCACCAGCATGGACAGGCCCGGCCGCAGCGGGTGACTGGCCAATTCCGGCGCCGGCAAGGAGATGCGCACCGGTACCCGCTCGACGATGTGGATATAGTTACCGGTGGCATTGTCCGGGGGCAGGATGGCAAAGGCACTGCCGGCCCCCGGCGAAAGCCCCTCCACCCGCCCCTGGTAGCGGACCCGGCTGCCATAATAGGAACTCTCCATGCGCACCTTCTCACCGGGCCGGACCTGGGCCATCTCCGTTTCCTTGATATTGGCCACTACCCAGAGGGGTTGCAACGGCACGATGGAAAAGAGCCGTTCTCCCGGATGGATCATTTGCCCAGGATGCGCCTGGCGCTGGGCCACGAAGCCGCTCACGGGGGCCCGGATATCTCGCCGCAGCCATTGCATATAGGCTTTTTCGAACGCCCTGGCCGCCGCCTGGACCTGAGGATTATCCTGGAGGGTGGTATGCGCCACCAGGGCATGGGCGGCCTGTAGCCGGGCCCGCAGGGCCTTGATCTCGGCCCGCAGGCCGATGATGTCCTGTTCGGTGTTGGCAATCTGGATGCTCGCCACCGCCCCGCTGGCCCGGGCCCGCCGGTAGCGTTGCAGATCTTCCTGTAACTCCCGAAGTTTCGCCTGACGCGCCCTGATCGTTTGCCGAAGTTCATCCACTCGAGCGAATTCCTGGCGGACCTGCCGCACCACCCGCCCCAAGGCCGCCGCCCGGGCTTTCATGGCCAGGTAGCTGCGATCCCCCCAGACCGCAGCCAAGCGCTCGCCGGCGTGGACGAACTGGGTATCCTGGACGAAAACCCGGCGAATGGTCCCAAAGGCCTGTGCTTGAATGGGGTCGATGTTGCCGGTCACGTAGGCATCGTTGCTGACCACCTCCCGGCTTCCGACCAGCCACCACCAGAGCAGCCAGAGCAAGAGAAAGAATCCCAGCACCAGGGCCAGAACCAGGAGATTTCGACGGCTACGCCGCAAGCCCTGGCGCTGGGTCGTGGACTCGTCAGTGGCCATGCCGATTGCGCACCTTCTGGAAGTAGCCGCCGCCCAAGGCCGACTCCAGCAAGGCCCAGTTCTGGAGGCTCGCGGTCTTCAACTGGATGATCGCTTGCCTGGCCCGGAGGTACCCTATTTGTTGTTGCAGATAGGGTAATCGAGTCCCGATCCCGCTTCGCCAGGCTCCTTGGGCCAAGCCGAGCTGCCGTCTCGCAGCAGCCAGGGCTTCCCTGGCCGCCTGCCGCTGCCCGCGGAGCTTTTCCCAAGCGCTGAGGATGTCCGCCACTTGACGCAGGTCCGAGAGAATCCGGGCACGGTATTGCTCCTGGGTGGCAAGGAAAAGTGCATTCTCGCCCCGCAGGCGGGAACGCAGCGCACCCCCCTCGAAAATGGGCAGGGTCAGAACCGGCCCTACGGCATGAGCAAAATTTCCGGGCTGGAACAAATCTCCCAGGTCGATGCTGTTCCACCCAGCCAACAGGCGCAGGTTGAGATCGGGATAAAACGCCGCCCGGGCGGCATGAACACGGGCTGCAGCCGCTTCCATGGCCCAGCGGGCGGCAATGATGTCAGGGCAGTGGGCCAGGAGCCCCAGGGGCAAGTCGGCGGGAAGTCGGGCATCGGGCAGGAGCGGGAATGGGGGCGGGATTCTCTTCGGTTGCGCCGTCCCAGGCCCCTCGCCAGCAAGTTCCGCCAGGGCATGGCGCTGGGTGGCACAATCCGCCTTCAAGGTGGCCAGGCGTGCCGCCGTCGTGGCAAGCCCCCGGCGCGCCTGCAAAAACCCTTGGGCATTGCCGATCCCGGCAGCATAGGCCGTCCTGGACAGCCTCAGGTTTTGGTGCAGGACCTGAAATACCTGCTCCTCTTTTTGTTGCAAGGCTTCGTCACCCATCAGCGCCACATAGTGCAGCACCACGGCGGTACTCAGCAGCAAGCGGGCTTGCGCGAGGTTGGCCGCGACCATTTGCGCATCCCCCCGCGCCGCCCGGACCAAGGCCTGGTCCTGGCCCCAGAGATCGATGTGATAGCGAATTTGAATGGGATTGAGCTCGGTAAAGAAATTGCTGGTGCCATTGGCACTCAGATGCAGCCCCTGCGCCGAAAAGTATTGCTGCGTAAAAGACAGGCCGGCGTCGAAATGGGGGAGACGCCGGGCATTGGTCACGCCGACCACCGCCTGGGCTGCGAGAACCCGTGCCGCCGCGGCATGCAGACTGGGATTGTCGGCCAGGGCCCGAGCCACCCACCGATCCAGTACCGGGTCGTGCAATGCCTTCCACCACTGATACCGAGGCCAGAGCTCCGTGGGTCGCATCCCCTTGGGCAGGCTGGGGGCCGAGGGGGCTGGGGCATGGGGATTGCGGGGTAGCTTGGGCACGGTGGCGCAGGCGGACAGGAATAGCGCCATGCCACCGAAACAGAGCAAACGCAGGGTTTTCACGGTTCGACCATCTCCTCGATAGCCATTTGCTCGCTGAGGGGTTCCCCTGATACCGGGGGGCGGCGCAGCAAAAGGCTCAGGAAGGCCAGGGCCAGAAAGCCCCAGGCAGCGATCCAGAAGACTTCGTTGAAGGCCAGCATGTCCGCCTGCTGGGCGAGCAGTCCTGCCAAATGATCCCGCGCTCCCCTCGGAGTCATGATGCTGGCGAAATGGCGCAGCTCCATTTGCCAGGCAACCTGGTTCTGATTGGGATCAGCGATCAGAAAATGCCGATGCAGATCGGCGCGACGTTCCCAGAAGGTTGCCAATGCGGGAAGCCCCATGGCTTGGCCCGTAGTGCGCAAGAGATTGAGCAGCGAGGCCGCCTGGACTTCCTCGGCGCCGGTCAAGCCCAGGAGTCCCATCCGTGCCCAGGCACTGAACACCGCCCCCAGGCCCAGCCCGATCAGAAGTGGCGGCCAGATCAACATCTCCGGGGAGACCGGCAGCGCCCAGGAAGCCATCCAGAATGCCGCTCCACCGAGCAAGAGCATGGCCGCCAGGCTCAGCCAGCGCGGGTCGTGGTGGCGTAAATACCAATGACTGAAGGCCGCGCTCAGGGGGGCAAAGAGGGCCATGGAAAGGAGCGGAAGCCCAATGCGGTAAGCGCTGAAACCAAAGTGCAGCTGGTACTGGATGACCAGAATCGCCAGGCTTCCCTGAAACAGGAGAGCCGTCAGCCAGATACCCAGGGCGGCGAGGGCAAAGTTTTGGCGGCGGAACAAACGGAGCGGAATGACCGGGCGGGGATGAGGCGCAGACCACAGCAGGAACGCCAGGCCCGTTGTCGCGGCAAGGGCAAGGAGCAACTGGGTGCGCCCGCTATCCCACCAGCCTTCGGTGTCCCAGGAGTTGAGAATCATCAGGGCACTGCCCAAGGCCAGCACAAGGAAGAGATAACCCGGCCAATCCATGGGATGCGGCGGAAATTCGCGGTCCGGCTCCTCCCACAGGGCAATGCCCAGGAACACCAGCAGTGCAAGGGGGACATCCAGCACAAAGAGCCAGCGCCAGCCCCAGGTGTCGGCCAGCACGCCACCCAGAAAGGGCCCGAAGGCGAAAGGCGTGATGCAGGCCCAACCCCAGAGCAAGAGCGCCACCTTCTTGCCCCGCTCGTGATAATGGGCAAGCAACTGACCAAGGGACAGGGGTATGCTCAAGCCACCACCCACCGCAGCGACGATCCTTGCCCCCAGAAACACGGCGAAATGGCTGCTCACGGCATTCACTGCCGAAGCGGCGGCAAAGAGCGCGAAGGCCAGGAGCAGCCCGTCCTTCTGCCCCCAGCGGGCGCGCACCCAGGGTGCCAGGGGCAAGGCCAGACCCAGGCCCAGAAAATACAGATCCTGGGTCCACACCCCATAACTGGGGTCACGACCGAGACTGCCCGCGATTTTGGGGATCATCGGCAGGTAGGCACCGCCATTGAAGAGCACCAGGAAGTGACCCAAGCCAATACTCAGATTGGCGGCGAGAAAGCGATCCCCATGCCCATCCCGGTTGAGCTGATGGAAGAATCTGTTGAATGACTGACCCATGGAAATCCCGACAACAAGCAGGCGCACAGGATAACAAGGGGGATTTCATCGGACAACAACATGCTTCTGAACCATTCTTCGGGTATTCATTGCGTAGTGGAGATCCAAATGGCACGCATGATGGATCCTCTATTTGTGTTATAAACAGTAAAGGCACAGCCTGCCACTAAAACCGTTATTTCAAATAAAAAGGAGAATAATCATGGAAATGCAATTTTATGGTGCTGCGGGAGGGGTTACCGGGTCCTGTCATTATCTGCGGGTAGGCGATAAACAATTGCTCATAGATTGCGGTCTGTTTCAGGGTGGGCATGATCTGGAAGAAGAAAATCACGGTGAGTTTGGTTTTGATGCCAAAGAAATCGACTACTTACTGCTGACCCATGCCCATCTGGATCATTGTGGACGCATTCCCTTGCTGGTCAAGCGCGGTTTTCGTGGCGAGATCATTACGACTTCAGCCACCCGTGAGCTGGCACGACTGGTGATGGTGGACTCGGCAGGGCTGGCGGAAGAGGAGGCGCGGCGCGCCAGTCGCAGGCACCAGCGGCACGGCGAAACGGAGTCCGCTCCCCTGTATGATATTGCCGATGTCCTCAACACCATGGAACGCTTTGGCCGCACGGCGGAGTATGGCCAGAAACTGGAAGTCTGTTCGGGTGTCAGTGCGACCTTCGGCGATGCGGGGCATATTCTCGGTTCCGCCTGGATTCTGATCGAAGCCAGCGAGGCTGGGAAACAGCAGCGCATTGTTTATTCCGGCGATCTGGGCAACCGCGGCAAGCCCATCATCAACCCGTCGACGCCTGCCCCCGAGGCGGATGCCATCGTCATGGAAACCACCTACGGCGATCGTCTGCACAAGGCTATCGGTCCTTCCGTAGAGGAGCTGCGCGATGCCATTCTTGACACCCTGAAACAGGGTGGCAATGTCATCATTCCCACCTTCGCTCTGGAGCGGGCCCAGGATTTGTTGTATTACCTGCGGGAGATGATGAGCGACAACCAGATTCCCGCCACGCTGCCCGTCTTTCTGGATTCACCCATGGCCATTTCGGCGACTGAGATTTTTCGCCGCCATCCTGAATGCTTCAATCCCGATACCCGCGAAAACCTGTTGCAGGGTATGGATCCTTTCGCCCTGCGCAACCTGCTTTTCACCCGCGAGACGAGCGAATCCATGGGCATCAATCTGATCAAGGGGGGTGCCCTGATCATGGCGGGTTCGGGAATGGCCACCGGGGGGCGGGTCGTCCACCATCTCCGCCACAATATCTGGCGGGAGGAAAGCAGCGTGATCTTTGTGGGTTATGCTGCGCAAGGAACCTTGGCCCGACGCATCATCGATGGTGCCAAAACGGTACGTATCTTCGGGGAAGAAATCCGAGTGGCCGCCCGTATTTACACCATCGGCGGGTTCTCGGCCCATGCCGACCATGATGAGCTCCTCGCCTGGTTCGGCAACCAGAAGCCAGCGCGGACGGTCCTTGTCCATGGTGAGGACAATGGCCGTGAGGGTATCGCCAAGGTGCTGCGGGCCAGGGGGTTACAGGTGGATTGCCCGGTTATCGGCGATCATTATACGCTCTGAAGGCCCAGGCTTCACAAGTAGTCCATTACCTTCGGACCATGAAGGCATTTCTCAGAGGTCCACACCTTCATGTTGCAATAGCCAGCGTTTGCGTTCCACGCCCCCGGCATAGCCGGTGAGTGTGCCGTTGGTACCGATGACCCGATGGCAAGGAACCACGATGCCGATGGGGTTCCGGCTGTTGGCGTGACCCACGGCGCGTACCGCCGATGGTCGGTTCATGCCCAGGGCCTGTTCCTTGTAGCTGCGGGTTTCTCCGGCAGGGATGCTGCGTAACCAGTCCCAGGCTGCCCGCTGAAAGGGCGTGCCGGCGGTCGTATCCACAGCAATGGCAGACAAAGCCTGCAAGTCTCCCGCCCAGTAAGCCTCCAGACTGTCGCGCATGGGCCTGGGGATGGCGCCATGTGTCAGTCTGATTGACTCGGTGCCGTATAATTGCCGGAGATCGGCAAGCAGGCTGCCCCGACCCTCCTCCCAGTCCAGCGCCCGCAACACGCCCTGTTGATCGGTCACCAGGAGCATTTCCCCCAATGGCGAGGGCCTCTGATCCATATACCAATGCCAGGGATGGGTCATGTTTGTGCTCCTGGTGAGTTGTGCTGCTCGACTAATTGAATGAGCTTAATCTATGATTAACCGACTCCTCACAGTATTCAAGTGACATTACAGCGCTGATCTGTTAATTTCAAATCGCCCAAAGACCTTTGAATATGCACAATTAACTAATTTTATGGTTTCAGTACCTAAAATTGCTCACGCTGCTCGTGATGCCAATGGAAATTGGCGTGAGCCACACGATCTGGCCGAGCACCTGCGCTGTGTTGGCCAGCTTGCCGCCGATTTCGCCAGGGGCTTTGGCGCGGATTGGGCATGCCTTGCCGGGCGTTGGCATGACCTCGGCAAATACCGGCTTCGATTCCAGCATTACATCCGTCAGGCGAGCGGTTTTGAAGCCGATGCCCACATCAAGGGTGAAACCGGCAAAGCGCCGCACTCCACTGCTGGAGCCATGCTGGCTGTGGATCACTTCGGCATAGCGGGTCGCGTGCTGGCCTACCTCATCGCCGGCCACCATGCGGGTTTGGCGGACTGGTTCGGTGGGCTAGAAGCTCGTCTCGATGACCCGAAAAGTCGTTCCGAACTGGATGAATCCCTCGCCGAAAAACCGCCTGCCGATCTGCTCGACGCGCACGATTTTCAACTGGGCCTGCACACTATCCCCGGAGGCAAGGACGGTTTCGCGCTGTGGGTGCGGATGCTGTTTTCAGCGCTGGTCGATGCGGATTTTCTCGATACTGAACACTACATGGATCCCGAGAAATTCACACGCCGCAACGCCTGGCCGACGCTCGCCGAACTGGCCCCGTGCTTTGATGCGCACATGGCTAATCTGGCTGCAAAAGCCGATCCGACTCCCGTCAACGCGCTGCGCGCCGATATCCTCGCTCAATGCCGTGCTGCTGCCGCACTCGAACCCGGACTGTTCTCCCTGACTGTGCCCACCGGGGGCGGCAAGACGCTCTCAAGCATGGCCTTCGCACTGGAGCATGCCAAGGCTCACGGCAAGCGCCGCATCATCCATGTTATCCCCTATACCAGCATTATCGAGCAGACCGCCGACATTTTTCGCAGCATTTTCGGCGAGGCGGTCATCGAACACCATAGCAATGTCGAATCCGCGCCGGATCAGGAAACTTCGGCTTCACGCTTGGCCTGCGAGAACTGGGACGCGCCCATTATTGTTACCACTAATGTGCAGTTTTTCGAGTCTCTCTTTGCCGCACGCACCTCACGTTGCCGCAAGATACACAACATCGTGGATGCCGTGGTCATCCTCGATGAAGCGCAGTTATTGCCACCTGAATACCTGCAACCCATCCTCGATGTGTTGAATCTGCTGACACGACACTATGGCGTCACGGTCGTGCTCTCCACTGCCACCCAGCCCGCACTGTCCACTCGCAGCTACTTCGATGCGAGGCAAAACCTGCGCGGTCTCGATAACGTGCGTGAGATCATCGCCGACCCCGACGCGCTGTATCAGCAGCTCGAACGCGTCAACGTGCGCCTGCCTGCCGACTGGCAACAGTCCATCGACTGGCCGCAACTCGCCGCCGAGATCGCTGAGAAAGATTCCGTGCTCGCCATCGTCAATACCCGTCGCGACGCCCGTTCACTATGGGAACACATGCCCGAAGGCACGCTGCACCTGTCCGCGCTGATGTGTGGTGCGCATCGCGCACACGTCATCGCCGACATCAAGGCACGCCTGAAGGTGGGACAAGCGACGCGGGTGATCAGTACACAATTGGTCGAAGCGGGCGTCGATGTGGATTTTTCCGTGATCTACCGGGCACTCGCTGGGCTTGATTCCATTGCCCAAGCGGCAGGGCGCTGCAACCGCGAAGGGCGGCTGGAGAACAAAGGCGAAGTCATTGTTTTCATAGCACCCAAACCTGCGCCGCCGGGATTGCTGCGTCAAGGCGAAAACGCCTGCCGCGAGGTATTGCGTGGAGTGACGGAAGCGCCGCTTGCCCGCAGCCGCTTTGCTGCGTATTTCGAGCGTCTATATTTTGGCTGTCAGCTCGATAAGCACCGAATTTGCGACGACTTGTTCATGGCCCATGGAAAGTTGGATAGGGAGCTGGCAGTGAGTTTTCGTACCGCTTCCGATAAATTCCGCCTGATCGACGACGAGGACAGTGCGCCCATCATCGTGCGCTACAATGACGAATCGGCCATGTTCCTCAATACCCTGCGCAAGCAGAGACCCGAACGCTGGCTGATGCGCAAGCTCCAGCGCTACACCGTCAACTTGCATCGAAATCAGGCCCTGTCGTTACTCAAGCAAGGTGACATCGAAGAAATCCTGCCAGGACTGTACATGCAGGTGAGCGACTGGCTTTACGACCCAGCCACCGGACTGAATCCGGACGGCACACCATCGCACGCGGGGAACACCATCGTATGAAGCCGGTTGCCGCCCGAACCATACAGGCATAACATGACAACTTAATATGGTTATGTGGAGCCTTCCATGAACATCAACGCCGCCGAGTTCAAGGCCAAATGCCTGAAGATGCTTGACGAAGTTGCCTACACAGATGAGCCGCTCACCATCACTAAGCGTGACAAGCCGTTTGCACGAGTCATGCCCATCGAAGAAGAGCAACCACGTCGGTTTTTGGTTACATGACAGGCACTGGAAAAATCGTCGGTGTGGCATCATCAATGTGCCGCATGACCCCTGGGCTGCATTCTCAACGCGTTCAAACCCGAAATACTGAAACTTCTGGATCGTTCCAATCATGGCAACCGACGGCATATTTCGTTTATTTCAGTGTGGAAAGTAGCGATGCTCAGCGCCAAGGGACGGCTGAATTTGGACATGCCCACACAATCCTGGATCGAACAATTGTTGTCACACCTGGCGATACGGCTGCTTGCCCTCAACGATCCAGCTATCGCTGTTGAATGTAATGAGCTTCCCAGCACTTTCCACGCTGATCCCGCAGACCGCCTTCTGGTCGCCACGGCTCGCGTCGGCGGCTACAAGCTGGTCACCCGCGACCAGAAAATCCTGGACTACGGCAAGGCGGGGCACGTCAAGGTGCTGGCGGCGTGATTTTGGAGGACGTATGACGAAGACCTACTGCCTTGAACTTTCGGGAGATTATGCCTGCTTTACCCGACCAGAAATGAAGGTCGAGCGCGTGAGCTACGATGTGATGACACCCTCCGCCGCGCGCGCCTGTTTCGAGACCATCCTGTGGAAGCCCGCCATCCGTTGGCATGTCCGCCGCATCGAAGTGCTGAAGCCTATCCGCTGGATCAACCTGCGGCGTAACGAGGTGGCCAGTGTGGTGTCCACCCGCAATGTCGAAACCGCCATGAAGAACGGCACGGGCGGTCTTGGGTTGTACATCGAGGACGATCGTCAACAGCGCGCAGGGCTCTTCCTCCGTGACGTCGCCTACCGCGTCCACGCCGATCTTGAGTTCCTGCGCGAGCGAGACCCCAGTGCGACGGCGATGAAATATCAGGAAATGTTCGAGCGCCGCGCAAGCCGCGGCCAGTGCGTCAACCAGCCTTATCTCGGTTGCCGCGAATTCGCCGCGCGTTTCCGGCTGGTCAATGCGCCCGAGGCCGAACTCGCCGCCATCAACGAGACGCGCGATTTGGGCTTCATGTTGCACGATCTGGATTTTTCCGCGTCTGCCGACCCGCAGCCGCGTTTTTTCCGCGCACAGCTTGAAAGCGGTGTCGTAGAGGTTCCCGCCTGGAACAGCGAAGAGGTGCGCGCATGATTCTGCAAGCGCTTGATGCCTATTACCGTCGCAAACAGGCCGACCCCGACCCGGCCAAGCGTTTGCCGGCGGACGGGCTGGAAGATAAGGAAATCCCGTTCGTTCTGGAACTCGACGCCAGCGGGGCGCTGCTGGACATCACCGATACCCGCAGCTATGAAGGCAAGAAAAAGATCGGCCAACGCTTTCTGGTTCCGCAAAGCGTGAAAAAAACATCGGGCGTCGCGGCCAATCTGTTCTGGGACAACGCCGAATACGTGCTCGGCGTGCCGGACAGCAAAAAGCTCGACGAGAGCCGCAAGAAAAACAAGGAAACCGACTACCGCCAGCGCTTGACCGAAATGCGCGCCGTATTTCGCAGCAAGATCGCCGCGCTGCCCACCCCGGCGCAGGACGATGCAGGCGTGCGAGCGGTGCTGGCTTTTCTAGACACGTTGGAACTATCGACGCTCGAACGCTTTCCGGCCTTTGCCGACATTCAGGCGAGCAACCCGGTGTTGAGTTTTCGTTTGAGCGGCGACTTCGGACTTGTCTGCCAGCGCACGGCAGTGGTCGGCGCAGCAACCGCCAGCAGCGATGCCGCGCCCGACGGCCTCTGTCTGGTTCGTAACGAGGCCGCCGCCATCGAGCGGCTGCATCCGGCGATCAAGGGCGTGTGGGGCGCACAGACTTCGGGCGCAAATATCGTGTCGTTCAATCTCGACGCTTTCAATTCCTACGGCAAATTGCAAGGAGCCAACGCGCCTCTGGGCAAGGCAGCGGTTTTTGCTTACACCACGGCGCTGAATCACCTGCTGGCGCGCGATTCGCGCCAGCGCATCCAGGTCGGCGATGCCTCGACCGTGTTCTGGGCGGAAGAAGACCATGCCCTCGAAAGCGCGATTCCCGATCTGTTTGGCGACCCGCCCAAGGACGACCCTGACCGAAGCGTCCGCGCTGTGGAAGCACTGTATTCTGCTGTCCACTCCGGTAAATTCACCGCTGGCGGGCCGGACACGCGTTTTCATGTGTTGGGCCTCGCCCCTAACGCCGCACGCATCGCCATCCGTTTCTGGGAAACCAACACCGCCACCGAACTGGCACAACGCATCAAGCAACATTTCGACGACATCGATATCGTTCACGCCGACTACGAGCCGCGTTATCTCTCGCTATTTCGGTTGCTGACTGCAGTTGCGCTACTGAACAAAGCAGACAACATCCCACCCAATCTCGGCGGCGAAGTTATGCGTGCCATTCTGGAAGGTCTGCCGTATCCGCGAACGCTGATGAACCTCGCGGTGACCCGCTGCCGCGCCGAACAACAGGTCAGCTACGCACGTGCCGCCATCCTCAAAGCCAGCCTCAATCGCTGGATTCGTTTTCGCCAAAGCCATGAGAAGGAGTTTCTGCCCATGCTTGATCTTGCCAACACCAACCCCGGCTACCGGTTAGGCCGACTGTTCGCAACCCTAGAGCGCATCCAGGAAGATGCGGCAGGCGGTCCCGGCCGACTCAACGCCTCCATCCGAGATCGTTACTACGGCGCCGCCTCCAGCACGCCGGCCGCCGTGTTCTCCACCCTGCTGCGCCTGTCCAAGCATCACTTGGGCAAGCTGTCCACCGGGCTGGCGATCAGCCGCGAGCGATTGATCGGCGAAATCATGGACGGCTTCGATGCTTCCAGCTTCCCGCCGCGCATCCTGCCACTGCCGGACCAAGCCCGCTTCGCCTTGGGCTATTACCAGCAGCGCCAAGCCTTTTTCACCAAATCCGAACCCAAGAATGTGGAGGAATCCCAATGAGCCTTGCCAACCGCTATGACTTCGTGCTGCTCTTCGACGTAAAAGATGGCAATCCAAACGGTGACCCGGACGCGGGTAACCTGCCGCGACTTGATGCGGAGACTGGCCACGGTCTGGTCACCGATGTGGCGCTTAAGCGCAAGGTGCGCAACTTCGTCGCGATGACGCAGGATCAGGATCCGCGCGACCCGCAGCCGGGCGAGATGCGCCGTGAAATCTACGTGCGCGAGAAAGCCATCCTCAACCTGCAGCACCAGCGTGCGTACAGCGCGCTGAAACTCGACGCACCCGCGCCCGAAGAACCCACGGAAGTCGCCTCTGACAAAAAAGCAACCAAGGACAAGAAGCGCAAGGGCAGCGGAGACGACGCCAATAAGGCGCGCGACTGGATGTGCCAGAACTTCTTCGACGTGCGTACTTTCGGCGCGGTGATGTCCACTGGCGTGAACTGCGGCCAAGTGCGCGGCCCGGTGCAGCTCACCTTCGCGCGCTCGGTTGATCCCATCATCGCACAGGAGCATTCGATCACCCGCATGGCTGTGGCCACGGAAGCCGAGGCTGAAAAACAGGATGGTGACAACCGCACCATGGGCCGCAAGCACACCGTGCCATACGGGCTTTACGTTGCTCACGGGTTCGTTTCCAGCTTTCTAGCCAAACAGACCGGCTTTGGCGAAGACGATCTGCAACTGCTGTGGCAGGCACTCGGGCAGATGTTTGAACACGACCGTTCGGCTGCGCGGGGCGAGATGGCTACGCGCGGGCTCTATGTGTTCAAGCACGACTCTGAGTTGGGCAACGCGCCCGCGCACTTCTTGTTTGATCGGCTCAGTATCCAGCGGAGCGAAAGGAGCGATGTGCCACGCAGTTTCGGCGATTACGACGTATGCTTTGACGGCCAAGCCATTGAGATGGGCAGTGCGCTAACTCTCGGTAATGGCGTCACCCTGCAGCGCCTGGCTTGAAGGGGCAGCATTAAACGAAACACAGAGGTTTCCCATGACCGAAATTCACTTCATCGTCGAACAAGCCCCCGAAGGGGGCTATGTTGCCCGCGCTATAGGCGCGGATATTTTTACCGAATCGGAGAACATTGAAGGCCTGCATGCCCAGGTGCGCGACGCCGTGCATTGCCATTTCGACCCGGAGCAGATGCCGCGCCTTATTCGCCTGCACATCACCCGCGAGGAAGTGCTGGTAGCATGAGGATACCGCGTGATCTTTCAGGCTCAGACCTTGTCAAGCGGTTGGAGCGACTGGGTTATCACGCTACGCGGCAAACCGGGAGCCACCTTCGCCTAACTAGCCGGGAACGAGGCGAGCATCATGTCACCATTCCCAACCATGACCCGCTGCGGATCGGGACCTTGGCGTCGATTCTGGACGCCGTGGCTGAGCATCAGGGCATGACGCGTGAAGCATTGCTGCAACTACTCCTGGCTTGACTCATGGCCGAACGTCAGGACGACCCGATTCCCCTCTCCGCCTTGCAACACTGGGCCTATTGCCCACGCCAATGCGCCTTGATCCACTTGGAACAAGTCTTTGAAGACAACATTCACACCGCGCGCGGTCAGGCTGTGCATCAACTGGTGGATGATCCGGGATATGAGATTCGCTCCGGGGTACGGGTCGAACGCGCCTTGCCGCTGTGGTCGGATCGTTTGGGTCTGATCGGCAAAGCCGATCTGGTGGAATTCCGTCCCGATGGCACCGTCTTCCCGGTGGAGTTCAAGCACGGCCGCAAACGTCAGAAAACGCATGACGACATCCAGCTCGCAGCCCAGGCCATGTGTCTGGAAGACATGCTGGGGCGTCTTGTCCCGCAGGGTGCCATTTACCATGCCAGCAGCCGCCGCCGACGCGAAGTCGCCATCACCCCAGCCCTGCGCGAACTCGTCGTGCAAACTGCCGATGCCATACGCGCCATGCTGGCTTCCGGCGCGCTTCCGCCGCCAGTCAACGATCAACGTTGCCGCGAATGCTCCCTCAAGGAAGCTTGTCAACCCGAAGCCATGGCGAATCTCTCGCGGCAACACGCCCTGCTGGCTGATTTGTACGGCCAAGAAGAGGAATGAGTCCGATGCACACCCTCCTCAACACCCTCTATATTACCACACCCCAGGCCTACGCCCATCTGGACAACAACACCGTGCGTATCGAGGTGGAGCGGGAAACCCGCCTGCGGGTACCTCTGCATCATCTGGATGGTCTGGTTTGCTTTGGCCATGTCCTGGTTTCTCCCGGCCTCATGCACCGCTTGGCTGACGAGGGGAAAAGCCTGGTTTTGCTCAATGAGCACGGGCGTTTCAAAGCCCGGCTGGAAGGCGGTACCAGTGGCAACGTTCTGTTGCGACAAGCCCAATTTCGACAGTCCGAACAGCCAGACTCGACCTTGACGATTGCTCGGACTATTGTGGCAGGTAAACTCAAAAACAGCCGTACCGTGCTCATGCGTGGCGCCCGCGAAACGCAGGATAACGACGAAACTACCACATTGACCCGCATAGCCGATAATTTTTCAGCCTCACTACGAGCCACCAAGGTCGCTGCTACGGTCGATGAACTGCGCGGCATCGAAGGGGAAGCCGCCCGGAATTATTTTGTTGGCCTCAATCTGATTGTCAAACCTGCCATGCGAGAAGCCTTCCAACTCGATGGCCGCACTCGTCGCCCACCGCTGGATCGTTTCAACGCCCTGATCTCTTTTCTTTACGCCCTAGTCATGAACGACTGTCGATCCGCTCTGGAAGCAGTCGGGCTCGATCCACAGATCGGCTTCCTCCATGTTGTCCGTCCTGGCCGTGCTGCGTTGGCGCTGGACCTTCAGGAAGAGTTTCGTGCCATTCTTGCGGACCGCTTGGCCCTCACTTTGATCAACCGTGGCCAGTTGAAAGTGGCTGATTTTGACGAACGTGAGGGTGGTGCGGTTATGCTCAATGATCAGGGTCGCCGTACTGTTTTGACAGCCTGGCAAGAGCGCAAGCAAGTAGAGATGGCCCATCCTCTGCTGGAACAGAAGCTACCATTGACCTTGTTGCCATTGATCCAGGCACGGATTATGGCTCGTGCTCTGCGTGGTGAGATGGACGGTTATCTACCATTTTTGGCAAGGTGATACAGATGCTCATCATTGTAACTTATGACGTATCCACCGAGACCGCCGCTGGGCGTCGTAGGCTGCGGCGCGTGGCAAAAGTTTGTGAAGGCGTGGGGCAGCGGGTGCAAAAATCCGTATTTGAGTGCAAGGTCAATGCCATGCAGTATGAAGATCTGGAACGACGGCTCTTGGCAGAAATCGATGAAGAGCAGGACAATCTACGTTTCTATCGGCTTACCGAGCCCTCCGACTTGAAAATCAAACAATATGGCAACTTCCGCTCCATTGATTTCAATGGCCCTCTGGTGATCTGATGATCAAGTTCGCGAACCCCAAGTATCCCGCGTTTTCCCGGAGGGTTCGCGCTCAACGCAGCTCTTTGAAAATTAAAGATTTATACTTCAAAGCCTTCGGCGGACTGGCGTCCGGACTTGCTCAAGCAGTGAGTTTCGCGTCAAAATGCCAAATTCCACTTCTGGAACCATGGGTTGCGCGAGTGGAGTATCGCCCGGCTTAATTGCCGGGCGCGGATTGAAACATGAAGATCAAAGCACTCAGTATCGGCGCCTTGTGGTATCGCCCGGCTTAATTGCCGGGCGCGGATTGAAACAATGCCAAGCGCGAGCAGGACGCCGAAGCCCTGGGGGTATCGCCCGGCTTAATTGCCGGGCGCGGATTGAAACTGGAGACTCAGATGGGCAACATCAACCAGTCGCTGTATCGCCCGGCTTAATTGCCGGGCGCGGATTGAAACAAGCGTGGCTGCGCGAGATCACCGACGGGCAGCAGGTATCGCCCGGCTTAATTGCCGGGCGCGGATTGAAACAAGCTAGGGGCTTTCGATTTTAAGATTCACCTCTGTATCGCCCGGCTTAATTGCCGGGCGCGGATTGAAACATCAGGAATGACAATGCCGTTTTGATCGCTTTACGTATCGCCCGGCTTAATTGCCGGGCGCGGATTGAAACTACACGCTGATCGGCAACGCACCCGCATTTGGTTCGTATCGCCCGGCTTAATTGCCGGGCGCGGATTGAAACTTTGAAGCCCTCTGGTGGTCAGGTTATTGCCTTGGTATCGCCCGGCTTAATTGCCGGGCGCGGATTGAAACATCTTGCGTTCGCCCTGTGATTCGACCAGGACAAGTATCGCCCGGCTTAATTGCCGGGCGCGGATTGAAACAAAGTTCGCGTCATGAACAACGATCAGTCCAGCACGTATCGCCCGGCTTAATTGCCGGGCGCGGATTGAAACCTGCATCGTCAAAACCCATGCCAAAAATCCCCATGTATCGCCCGGCTTAATTGCCGGGCGCGGATTGAAACAACATCAACGTCACCGAATTCGCGGGCGCGTAAGGGTATCGCCCGGCTTAATTGCCGGGCGCGGATTGAAACCTTTTCCAGCGCCATCAATAACGCAGCGACGCAAGTATCGCCCGGCTTAATTGCCGGGCGCGGATTGAAACTTTTCGGGCATGCCCATGCCATCCATGAGCGATTGTATCGCCCGGCTTAATTGCCGGGCGCGGATTGAAACATGAACTTGTTGATCCAGTGCAGGATCGTTTGGCGTATCGCCCGGCTTAATTGCCGGGCGCGGATTGAAACTCCCAAAACCGGAGTAGGTGCGGGCACTACCGTACGTATCGCCCGGCTTAATTGCCGGGCGCGGATTGAAACGAGCAGTTGTCGAACAGTCGTGCCCGCGCCTACTGTATCGCCCGGCTTAATTGCCGGGCGCGGATTGAAACTTTACAATCAGGTAATGGGAGCACGAAAAAATGAGTATCGCCCGGCTTAATTGCCGGGCGCGGATTGAAACAACGTATGTCTTATCGTGAGGATAGGGCTTCGCAGTATCGCCCGGCTTAATTGCCGGGCGCGGATTGAAACCCAAAACAGGTACAAAATAAATACGGCTGTAATCCGTATCGCCCGGCTTAATTGCCGGGCGCGGATTGAAACCGAAGCACTACTAGGATAGTCAAAAGGACCACTCGGTATCGCCCGGCTTAATTGCCGGGCGCGGATTGAAACCAGTTTCCAAATTTTTGATAGTTTTCCGCATCCAGTATCGCCCGGCTTAATTGCCGGGCGCGGATTGAAACATGGAGGTAGGCGTGCTGACCCAGAAGGCCGTTGCGTATCGCCCGGCTTAATTGCCGGGCGCGGATTGAAACCTTCGTCAGGTGTTCCACTTTCGCCACCAATTCGCGTATCGCCCGGCTTAATTGCCGGGCGCGGATTGAAACCTCCAATTCCTCTTCCCACTGAATTTCGACATAAGTATCGCCCGGCTTAATTGCCGGGCGCGGATTGAAACTTGTCGTTTTTAAACTGCCCGTATTCCTCGCCAAGTATCGCCCGGCTTAATTGCCGGGCGCGGATTGAAACTCAATCTTCCTCTATCAAGTCTTTTGCCCTTTCTGTATCGCCCGGATTAATTGCCGGGCGCGGATTGAAACCCTTCAACCAGGGGATGACTACAAATTCCAATCCGTATCGCCCGGCTTAATTGCCGGGCGCGGATTGAAACTTTTCGTACCCATAATATATCACGCTCATCCAATGGGTATCGCCCGGCTTAATTGCCGGGCGCGGATTGAAACTGGAAAACCGGGACACTCATGACAAGATGTCACAGCGTATCGCCCGGCTTAATTGCCGGGCGCGGATTGAAACACCTACGTCGAAGCCATATCCACCCCCGATGAGAAGTATCGCCCGGCTTAATTGCCGGGCGCGGATTGAAACATTTTTTTGAAACGGCTACGAACGATGCGTATTCTGGCCCATCGTGGGCAGTCATTCTGAATGATCGTGGGCGGTGATTCTGGGCGATGGTGGGCAGTGATTCTGGCGGATCGTGGGCAGTTTGCGCGATTTTCCAGAATCGATGCCCACGATGCCAGAATGGCCTGCGGAAATTCCTCTGTGGAGTAAAAAACATTTTGGTCATTCATTGGCTTGAGCGGCATTCTGGGTCCTTTTTAGAGGAGATCCAGCATGCCCACACCGAGGATGACCATGAAAGCGATTATCGAGATCCTGCGATTACACGCCGCCGGTTGTAGCCAGCGGCAAATAGCCCGCGCCTGCGGATTGTCCAAGGGGGCCGTGGGCAAGTATCTGCAACGGGCGACGGAAGCCCAGATAGGGTGGCCTCTGTCGGAGGGGCTGACGGTCGTGGAGGTAGAACAGCGGCTGAACCCGCGCCGCCAGCCGCTCCCGGCGTCCCGGCCGGTCCTGCCCGACCTCGCGCAGATCCATACGGAATTACGGCGCAAGGGCGTGACCCTGCAACTGCTCTGGGAGGAGTATGTGGCCGCCCACCCGGGCGAGCGCACCTACCAGTACTCCCAGTTCTGTGTCCATTACCGCAGCTGGAAAGCCCGCCTCAAAACCAGCATGCGTCAGCAGCATGTGGCGGGCGAAAAACTCTTCATTGATTATGCGGGGCCTATGGTAGCGGTCGTGGACCCGGGCACCGGCGAGATCCGGCAGGCCCAGATCTTTGTGGCGGTGCTGGGGGCTTCCAGCTATACCTATTGCGAGGCCACCTGGAGCCAGAGTCTGCCGGACTTCCTGGGGTCCCATGTCCGGGCGTTCCGGTACTTCGGCGGAGTGCCGACTCTCCTGGTCCCCGACAATCTCAAGGCGGCGGTCACCAAGGCCTCCCGCTATGAACCCGAGATCAACCGCAGCTATCGGGATCTGGCCGGGCATTACGGGACCGTAGTGCTGCCGACACGCCCCTATAAACCCAAAGACAAGGCGAAGGTCGAGGTCGGCGTGCAAGTGGTGGAGCGCTGGATTCTGGCGCGGTTGCGCCACCACCAGTTCTTCTCGCTGATGGATCTCAACAGGGAGATCCGCCGCCTGCTGGAGGACCTCAATCAGCGCCCCTTCAAGCAGCTACCCGGCAGCCGCCACAGCGCCTTCATATCCCTGGAACAACCGGCCCTGCAGCCCTTGCCCGCACAGGACTATGTGTTTGCGGTCTGGAAAAGCGCCAAGGTCAGCATTGACTCCCATGTGGCCTATCAGGGGCATTTTTACTCGGTGCCCTATCGCCTGGTCAGTGCCCGGGTCGATCTGCGGGTCAGTGCCCGGACGGTGGAAATCTTCCACCAGCAACAGCGGGTGGCCAGCCATCCCCGCCAGACCCTGCAGGGGCGTTACAGCACCGTCCCGGAACACCTGCTCAAGGCCTACCAGCAACACCGGGAGTGGTCCCCGGGACGGCTCCTGAATTGGGCACTGTCCATTGGCCCTGCCACCCGGGACGTGGTGCGCTGGCAACTGGCGCGGCGCGCCCATCCCGAACAAGGCTACCGATCCTGTCTGGGCCTGCTCAGCTACTCCCGGCGCTATGGCAAGGAGCGTCTCGATGCCGCCTGTGCCCGGGCGCTGAAGATCGGTTCACCGACGACCCAGAGCATCCAGTCCATCCTGAAGCAGGGGATGGATCAGGTCCAGGAACCCGCGTCCCCAAGCACCCCCTTACCGACCCACGACAATATCCGTGGTCCCCATTACTACCAGTGATAGACAAGGAGTCTCCCATGTTATACCAACCCACCCTGCAGGCCTTGCGGCAACTGAACCTCAGCGCCATGGCCGAAGCCCTGGAAGAACAATCCCGGCTGCCCCAGGCCCAGGATCTCCCCTTCGAGGAGCGCCTGGGTCTGCTCCTGGATCGAGAACTGTGTGCCCGGGATCAGCGCCGCCTGACGCGCCTGCTGAAACTCGCCCATCTCAAGCACAACGCCTGTGTGGAGGACATCGACTACCGGGCCTCCCGAGGTCTGGAACGCGCCCGGATGCGCTCTTTGGTCCAGAACACCTGGATCCGTCAGGGCCAGAACCTCCTGATCACCGGCGCCACCGGTACCGGCAAGACCTGGCTGGCCTGCGCCCTGGGACAGCAAGCCTGCCGGCAGGGGTTGAGTGTCCGCTATCTCCGTCTCCCCCGGCTGTTTGAAGAGCTCCAGATCCGGCACGGGGACGGCAGCTTTGGCCGTTACCTGAACACCCTGGCCAAGATGGACCTGCTGATCCTGGATGACTGGGGTCTGGCCCCCATGCGCGGAGAGGACGTGCGTGATCTGCTGGAAATCATCGATGACCGGGTGAACCAGAAAGCGACCCTGATTACCAGCCAGTTACCGGTCAATCATTGGCATGACTATCTGGGCGAGCCCACCGTGGCCGATGCCGTCCTGGATCGCCTGCTGCACAGCGCCCACCGCCTGGAGCTGAAAGGCGAATCCTTACGCCGTCATCGGGACCCCGACACCACCCCCAAAGTTGACCCATCGTGACCGCCTGTGCTTAAAATCACAACGACCAAAATGTTCACTCTCCAGGGGTGCCCACGATCGCCAGAATTGGTGCCCATGATCAATAGAATACGCAAACGAGGAGTATCCGTGTATCGCCCGGCTTAATTGCCGGGCGCGGATTGAAACTGGATAGGGTTCAAAGTCCGGCACCGTATCCAGCGTATCGCCCGGCTTAATTGCCGGGCGCGGATTGAAACTGCGTGAACCAGTCCAGATAGCCTTGCGCCAGCGCGTATCGCCCGGCTTAATTGCCGGGCGCGGATTGAAACAGGATTATTTTACCGCCAGATGGCACGAATTGGCGTATCGCCCGGCTTAATTGCCGGGCGCGGATTGAAACCTCTATTCCCCCCGCATGAAGATGACCCGCCATCTAGTATCGCCCGGCTTAATTGCCGGGCGCGGATTGAAACGGTAGGTTGAGGGACCAAAAGCAGAGAGCTGCTAGTATCGCCCGGCTTAATTGCCGGGCGCGGATTGAAACAAGAGTGAAATTCGTGGTTATAGAACACTGATCTATTGTATCGCCCGGCTTAATTGCCGGGCGCGGATTGAAACTACCAGCCGGGTGTAGATGGCCGCCAGCGCCTGCGTATCGCCCGGCTTAATTGCCGGGCGCGGATTGAAACGATCACGCCGCAGTACAGCGTAGCGATGCCGTAAGTATCGCCCGGCTTAATTGCCGGGCGCGGATTGAAACATGAAGTTACCGCGAATCCCTCCGGGTAAACGGGCGTATCGCCCGGCTTAATTGCCGGGCGCGGATTGAAACACCCTCAAGTCACAGCCAATCATGATGCCCGTGTTGTATCGCCCGGCTTAATTGCCGGGCGCGGATTGAAACCGGCAAGTCGGTATTTTTCGCCACCCAAGTGATAGGTATCGCCCGGCTTAATTGCCGGGCGCGGATTGAAACATCCATATTACTTTCGGTGGAAGGCACATATGAACGTATCGCCCGGCTTAATTGCCGGGCGCGGATTGAAACTGGACGCTGAATGACGAAGACGCAGGGCGTTCACGTATCGCCCGGCTTAATTGCCGGGCGCGGATTGAAACTAGCTGCGCCACGGATGCGGTTAAGGTGTCGCAAGGTATCGCCCGGCTTAATTGCCGGGCGCGGATTGAAACGGCAACAAACAGGGGCTTACTATGTCGACTATCCGATTTACTAGAGATGTGGATTAAAAACTCAGCCTGATCTGTATATATGTCGCTAATGCCGCAAACGCTCCAGCAAGTCCACGGCGAGGGCGGCTCCGGCCAGGTCGATTTCCAGATCGCGGGCGAGGCGGCGACTCAGTCTGGCCCGATAGAGATCGAGACTGCGAAAGCGCCAGTGTTGGGGGCCACTGCCTTCGGGATGAATCACCCCATAGCGCACCAGTTGCACGGCTTCCCCTTCGTTGCAATGCAGGAGGCTGCAAAAACGCGGTAGATCAAAACAAAAGTCCCCGTCTTCCAGCAGCTCCGCTTCGATGACGTGAATGGGTGTTGAGACCATCGTGCACTCTCCTTACTCTAACGGCGGGGATGAAATTTGGACATTTCTCCTAGCTGTGTCCACAGGGCCTTTTCGTCATCCCCGATTTTTTTCGGGACGACAATCTGAATGATAGCGTAAAGATCCCCGGCCGGTTTGTTGCCGACCCCCGGTAGGCCTTTCTGGGCGAGGCGCAGTTTCTGGCCACTGCTGCTCCCCGCCGGAATTTTCATGCGCACGCTGCCCTCCAGGGTGGGGACCTCGACGCTGGCGCCCAGCACGGCTTCCCAGGGCGTGATATGTAAGTCGTGATACAGATCAGCCCCTTCTACCCGAAATTTGGGGTGCGGCTGAAAATGGACCTGCAGGTAAAGATCGCCATTGGGTCCTCCGCCCATGCCCGGCGCTCCCTGTCCGGCCATGCGCAGGCGCTGGCCTTCGCGGATGCCCTTGGGGATTTTGACCGTCAGGCGCCGGGTTTCCCGGCGCATCAGACCATTGGGTCCGATGCTGGGCATTTCCAGGTTGATTTCGCGCTGGGCACCTTGTGCGGCGTCTTCCAGGCTGATCTGGATGCTGGCTTCACTGTCTTCTCCCTGACTGCGAAAACCTCCCCCGCTGCTATGGAAGCCCCCTGCTCCGCCATGCTGTTGGCGAAACAGGGATTCAAAAAAGTCACTGAAGCCGCCGCCACCAAAATCGGCCCCGCTGAATCCGCCCGCACTAAAGCCTCCGGCCTGACCACCCCAGCCGGGCGGCGGACGAAAATCCTGTCCGGCGCGCCAATTGCTGCCCAACTGGTCATAGGCCGCGCGCTTTTCCGGGTCTTTCAATACCTCATAGGCTTCCTGCAGATCCTTGAAGCGATCTTCGGCGTTGGCTTCCTTGCTGACATCCGGGTGATATTTGCGGGCCATTTTGCGATAGGCGGCCTTGATGGCGTCGGCATCGGCCCCGCGTTCCACCCCAAGAATTTTGTAGTAGTCTTTGTATTCCAATGGTTCCCCCTTATCATGGGTTATAGCAGACCGGGATAAACCTGCAAGTCTGTTTTCACAATGCGGCCATTGTACCGTGTTTTCAAGCCCGTCAGATCGGGTTGGAGGAATGTTTTTGTCAGATTGGTCTGCTCTCAATCCCCGTCAACTGGAAGCGGTGACGCTTCCCCCCGGTCCGGCGCTGGTGCTGGCGGGGGCTGGTTCCGGTAAAACCCGGGTTCTGACCAGCCGTATCGCCCATCTGCTCGAAGCGGGTGCGCATCCTGGAGAAATCCTGGCCGTGACCTTTACCAACAAGGCCGCCCGCGCCATGCGCGAGCGCCTCGACGGCATGGTCGCCATGGATCTGCGCGGTTTATGGATGGGGACTTTCCATGGTCTCGCCCATCGCCTGATCCGCCTGCATTTCGAAGCGTTGAAGTTGCCTGCGGATTTTCAGGTGCTGGATGCCGAAGATAGTCAGCGCTTGTTGCGGCGCCTCATGCGCGAGGCGCAGATGGATGAAAAGCAGTGGCCACCCAGGGCCATGGCGGGCCGCATCGGGCGCTGGAAGGATGAAGGCTGGGGACCGGAACAGGTCCTCCGTCATGAAGGGCCAGCAGCGGCGGCTTTTGTGCCGGTTTATCAGGCGTATGAGCAGGCCAAGCAACGTTCTGGCTTGCTGGACTTTGGGGATTTGCTGCTCTATGCCTTGCGCTTGTGGGAGTTTCCGGAAATTCTGGATCATTACCAGCGCCGTTTTCAGCATATTCTGGTGGACGAGTTTCAGGATACCAATGCGGTGCAATATGCCTGGCTGAAGGGCCTGGCAAGGCACGGGCGGATTTTTGTGGTGGGCGATGATGACCAGTCCATTTATGCCTGGCGCGGGGCGCGGGTCGAAAACCTGCTGCGCTTTGGCGAAGATTTTTCCGGCGTGCGGGTGGTGCGACTGGAGCAGAATTATCGCTCTACGGCGGCGATCCTCCAGGCGGCCAATGCCGTCATTGCCCATAATCCCGATCGTCTGGGGAAGACCCTGTGGACGGCAGAACCCGGCGGCGAGTCGGTACATCTGTATACGGCGTACAATGAGTTTGATGAAGCCCGCTATGTGATTGGGCGCATTCAGCAATGGCTGGAAGAAGGGGGTCGGCGTTCGGAATGCGCCATTCTCTATCGTTCCAATGCCCAGTCCCGCGCTTTTGAGGAAGTGCTGGTGCGCGAGGGTCTTCCCTATCGGGTGTACGGCGGGCTGCGCTTTTTTGAACGGGCGGAAATCAAGGATACCCTGGCCTATTTGCGTCTGACGGTGAATCGTCATGATGATGCGTCTTTTGAACGGGTCGTCAATGTTCCCGCGCGGGGTATTGGTGCGGTCACTGTCGAAAAGCTGCGCCAACTGGCCCGTGCCAAGGGCTTGTCCCTCTGGCAGGCGGCAGGAGAGCTGAATCAGGCGAAAATCAATGCCTTTTTGAATCTGATCGATGGCCTTGCCGAGGAAACCAGGGATACAGACCTGGAAGTACGCGTAGAAAGCATCCTGCGCAGGACAGCGCTGCGCGAATGGCATAGTCGCGAGGGTGACCGGGCAGAAGGTCGTCTGGAAAACCTGGATGAACTGGTCAATGCCGCGCGTGCCTACGGTCAGGATTGGCGTGCTGACCCGCAACTGGGAGATCTGGCACCGCAACCCGGCAACATGCTTTCTGAATTTCTCACCCATGCGGCGCTGGAAGCGGGAGACGGGGCCGGCGATGCCTGGGAGGATTGCGTGCAGCTCATGAGCCTGCACAGTGCCAAGGGGCTGGAGTTCCCCCTGGTTTTTCTGGTGGGGTTGGAAGAAGGATTGTTTCCCCATCAACGGTCCCTGGAAGATGCGCAGGGACTCGCTGAAGAGCGCCGCCTGTGTTATGTGGGGATGACTAGGGCCATGCGCCTGTTGGTGCTCAGCCATGCCGAAAGCCGGCGTCTGCATGGCAGTGAACGTCTGGCCATGCCCTCCCGCTTCTTGCGGGAGATTCCCCAGGAGCTGCTGCAGGATTTAC
Source organism: Acidithiobacillus sp. M4-SHS-6 (assembly GCF_047421495.1). GTDB lineage: Bacteria > Pseudomonadota > Gammaproteobacteria > Acidithiobacillales > Acidithiobacillaceae > Acidithiobacillus. The sequence goes on from NZ_CP175559.1 coordinate 73,548, forward strand.
GCCCCCGCGCGCGCATCAGCCGTCCCGCCGTGGCGCTGCGTCATGCCGCCCCGGAAATGCCCTACCCTCTGGGTTCACGGTTGCAGCATCCGGTATTTGGTGAAGGAGTGGTGCTGGATTATGAAGCGGGAGGCCGCCAGGGCCGGATTCAGGTCCAGTTCAGTTCGGGGGCCAAGTGGCTGGCCTTGGGCGTCGTCCAGTTACAGCAATTACCCTGAATTTACAGTCCCTGACGGCGCTGGAGAAGAATCCGGTGATATTCTTCGGGATCCTTGCAGAAAGTGATGGCTCCCGGGCGGCGAAAATGCACGGCATCGAGTCGCAGCAGCCAGAAGCGCAAGGCAGCGACCCGAAGCATCGCCAACCACAGTGGTGCTTCGTCAGCCCGTAGCGGGCGTGCAGCCACATAAGCCTCCCATAGCGCTGGGCTCAGGGAGGGGTCGAGCCTGCCGTCGGGCAGCGCACACCAACTATTGGCTACCACGGCCAGATCATAAAGCCAGGCATCATCTCCTGCATAGTAAAAGTCGATGGTGCCGGAAATCTTTTCCCCGGTGAAAAGCACATTGTCGGGAAAGAGGTCGGCGTGGATGACGCCACCCGGCATTTTTTCGCGGTGAATCCGGCGTTGAAAGGCCAGTTCATCGGCAATGATCTGGTTATCCTGAGGGTCAAGATGGGGTATCAGATGTCGGGCAGTGCTTTCCATCCAGGAAAATCCGGCGGGATTGGGATGGCGCTGGGGAAATCCTGCCCCGGCCCGATGCATTTTTGCCAGTAATTCTCCCAGGGCACGGATTTCCGTGAGGGTCGCGGCCCGCCCCACAATGGACTGACCCTGCAAGCACTGGACAATGGCAGCGGGCTTGCCACAGAGGGTGTTCAGGCTGCTGCCACTGCGGGTATGCATGGGGCGGGGGCAGGGAATGCCCTGACTGCTCAACCAGTCAGTCAGATCCAGAAAATAGGGAATCTTGTCGGCGGGCAGACGCTCAAACAAGGTGAGAATGTAGCGACCCTGATCGGTATCCAGAAAATAGTTGCTGTTCTCGACCCCCGCAGGAATACCCGTCAGGGCGCGTGCTTGCCCCAGATCATAGTCCTGAAGAAACTGGGCCAGCTCCGGACCGGAAACATTGGTGTAAACAGACATGGATGCAGTTTCTATCCCGGAAATTCAGCAGGTTTACCAGCGGAATATAATCCACTGGGGCACACTCAAATGTTCCGCGGCAGTTTGGGGGACTTCGGTGAAGCGTCCGGTGCCGCCCTTGTCTTCCAGATAGTAGGGAGGGAAGGGCTTGGGCGGAATCACTTTGACCATGTAGACCCGGCCGTTGACTTTGTACTCTTCGATTTTCGACCCGGTAGGCGCCTTGATTTCCGCATTGGGGCCGATTTTATGGGGGGCGAGTTTGGGCAGGTGCAGTTTTTTGATGTTGTTTTGCCCTGAATTGGGTAGTGCGGCTTCGACATCAGCCACAGCGTTGGCTGCAATGCCCAGGGAAACCGCGGCAACCAGGGTGAGAATCGCGTGACGAGTAGGCATGGGAACTCCTGAAATAGCTAAAGGTTGAGAAGGGCTTCTGTTTCGGCGGCGGAGGGGGCAAAGCCCCGTTTTTCATAGTGGTTGAAAATGGTGGATACCACTTCGTCAGGATCATCAATGAGTGTAATCAGTTTGAGATCGTCCGGGTTGATGGTTCCGAGGCCCAGCATGGCATCCTGCCACCAGGCGATGAGTCCACTCCAGAAAGCCGAACCCACCAGAATGATGGGCATGCGCCGGGTTTTGCCGGTTTGTACCAGGGTCAGGCCTTCTGCCAGTTCATCCAGGGTGCCAAAGCCGCCGGGCATGACGACATAGGCAAGGGCATATTTCATGAACATGACCTTGCGGGAATAAAAATGCTCGAAGGAAACGGCTATATCCTGATAGGGGTTGCTGTGCTGTTCGTGGGGAAGTTCGATATTGAGTCCGATACTGTAACCCGTACCGTGGAAAGCGCCCTTGTTGGCGGCTTCCATGATGCCGGGACCACCCCCGCTGAGCACGGAAAACCCGGCATTGGAGAGCTTTTCGGCAATTTCCTGGGCTTTGAGATACCAGGGATTGTCGGGGCCGAGGCGGGCGGAGCCGAAAATACTGACACAGGGTTCCACATCGACCAGCTTTTCATAACCATGGACAAATTCCGCCATGATCTGAAAGATTTTCCAGGCCTCACGGGTGAGTCGTCCTTCTCCCCCGTCCCGCAGTTTTTCTTCCTTAAGATGTGCCCGCATACTTCGTTCCCGTGTCAATGATGGAGAATTTCCGTATTATGACGGAAATTCGCTGACAAGTCCCAGATCATGTCCCAAGACCCGCGTATTCTCGTTGACGCCTCCAGTTTTCTGTACCGCGCCTTTCATGCCCTTCCCGACTTGCGGGCACCGGACCGATTGCCTACCGGGGCGATATTCGGGGTAGCCAACATGCTGCGGCGGCTGATGAAGGATTATCCCAGCGATGAAATCATTGTGGTGTTTGATGCGCCGGGTGGGACGTTTCGCGACCGTCTTTACCCCCAATACAAGGCTCAGCGCTCCGCCATGCCCGAGGATTTGCGCGCCCAGATTCCACTGTTGCACGAATGGATCCAGGCTTCTGGCCTGCCGCTGCTGCTGGTGCCCGATGTGGAGGCTGACGATGTCATCGGTACCCTCGCCCGCCAGGCCGAGCCGGACCAGAAGGTGATCATCGTCACCGGCGACAAGGATATGGCTCAGCTGGTCGATGGCCAGGTGACCCTGCTGGATACCATGAAAGGGGTGAAAACCGATGTGGCGGGGGTATGGGAGCGTTATGGAGTCGCCCCCGAACACATAGCCGAACTGCTGGCGCTCACCGGGGACAAGGTCGATAACATTCCCGGTGTGCCCGGCGCCGGGCCGAAAACGGCGGCCAAGTGGCTTCAGCAATATGGTAATCTGGAAGGCGTGCTGGCCCATGCCGATGCCATCGGTGGCAAAATTGGTGAGGCATTGCGGGCTTCTTTGGATTATCTCCCGCTCAGTCTGGAGTTGGCCACGATCCGCTGCAATCTGGATTTGCCGGTCCGGTCCTGGCAGCGTTCTCCCGAAAATATCCCGAAATTACGGAGTCTGGCCATGCGCCTGGGCTTTCATGCCTGGCTGAAGGAATATCCCGCCGAAGCGGGAGCGGAACCAGGGGAGCTGGATACCCGTGCAGACTCTGCGGCAGGTTTGCTACCCATTGATCGCAGCCGCTATCGGGCAATCACCACCCAGGCGGAGCTGGAAGGCCTGGTGCAAAAACTGCAGCAAGCTTCCCTGGCGGCGCTGGATACGGAAACCACGGCCCTGGACCCGCTGGATGCCGATCTGGTGGGCATTTCCTGCGCCTGGCAGGAGGCCGAACAGATCGAGGCCGTGTATATCCCGCTGGGCCATCAGGATGGCAGCCCACAGCTGGCGCTGGACCATGTCCTGACGACACTGCGCCCCTGGCTGGAAAACCCCCAGGCCCCAAAACTGGCTCAGAATGCCAAGTATGACTGGCGAGTGTTCTGGCGTTACGGCATTTATCCAGCAGGTTTGTGCCGGGATACGCTGCTGGAAAGCTATGTACTGGATAGCAGTCAGAACAATCATGATCTGGATACCCTGGCGGAGCGGTACCTGCAACACCAGAACATCACCTATGAAGAAGTGGCGGGGAAGGGAAAATCCGCGCGGAATTTTGCCGATGTGCCCGTCACTGAAGCCCTGCCCTATGCGGCGGAAGATGCAGATGTGTGCTGGCGAGTGGATGCCCAACTCTGGCCGCGTTTTGCCCATGAGCCGGGTCTGCATTATGTCCTGATGAACATCGAAATGCCGCTGGTGCTGGTTCTGGCGCGTATGGAACAGGCCGGGGTGCGGGTGGACCCACAGCAGTTGGCGGCCCTCAGTCGTGAACTGAGCAAGGATATGGCCGCTTGTGAAGCCAAGGCCTTTGCGGCGGCCGGACAGTCTTTCAACCTGAGTTCTCCCAAACAGATCCAGGAGATTCTTTTTGATAAAATGCAGTTGCCGGTCCTGAAAAAAACGCCCGGTGGACAGCCTTCCACCAGTGAAGAGGTGCTTACCCAGCTGGCGGTGCAGGCTGAACTCCCCCGCCTGATTCTGGAATACCGGGGCATGGCCAAGCTGAAAAACACCTATGCCGATGCCTTGCCGGAAATGATCAATCCCCGGACCGGACGGGTGCATACCCACTTTCAGCAGGCGGTAGCGGCCACTGGGCGTCTGTCTTCCAGTGCTCCCAATTTGCAGAATATTCCAGTACGCACCGAGCAAGGTCGGCGCATTCGTCAGGCTTTTGTGGCAGAAGCCGGTTTTTGCCTGCTCAGTGCCGATTACTCGCAAATCGAGCTGCGCATCATGGCGCATCTTTCCAGGGACGCCCGTCTTTTGCAGGCTTTTGCCGAGGGCCAGGATATTCATGCCGCGACTGCCGCCGAGGTTTTCAATCTTGCGCCCGAAGCGGTGGACAGCGAAGCCCGGCGAGCCGCCAAGGCCATCAATTTCGGCCTGATTTATGGACAAACCCCCTATGGACTGGCGCAGCAGCTCGGGATTGACCAGAATGCCGCTCGGGCCTATATGGACCGCTATTTCGAACGCTATCCGGGCGTGCTTGCCTACATGGAGCAAACCCGCAACCTGGCCAAGCAGCAGGGCTATGTCGAAACCCTTTTTGGCCGGCGCCTGTATGTTCCCGAGATTCGCTCCAGCAATGCGGCCCGCCGCAATTACGCCGAACGAGCGGCCATCAACGCGCCCATGCAGGGTACGGCAGCGGATCTGATCAAAAAAGCCATGATTGCCGTAGATGCCTGGCTGCAGGAAGACCCGGCAAGGGGCCGGATGATTTTACAAGTTCACGACGAACTCATCCTGGTGGTGCCGGAGAACGGTCTGGAAATCGCCCGCGTCGCCCTCAAGGAGCGCATGGAAGGGGTTGCGGATCTGGCGGTTCCCCTACGGGTCGGTATGGGTGTAGGACCGCATTGGGATGCCGCACATGGTTAGTTTTTGTTGGAGGAAGCCGCACTGCCGCTGCTGAAGCGGAACATTTTCATGACGGCATCATTGTCCAGTTGCTCACCGTTGAGGGCCATGGCCAGCAACTCGCCACCCAGCACCTGAGGGGCGATGATCATATCCGGCTGGACCCGGCGCACCCGCCCCAGATTCTTGCTGTCATTGACGGCCGCGACCGTTTTGGCCGAACCCTCCATTTCCTTGACGGCCAGCACCACGAAGGCGTTTTCCGAATCATCTGCGCCCAGGGCCAGGACCGCCAGGGCTTCTTCGGCGCCGGCATTACGGAGGACGTCCGTATCACTGGAATCCCCGATGATCAGATCGTCTGGCTGATAAATGGAGTGATCGGGCTGATGCCCCATGATCATGACGACGGGTAAATTACGACTTTTCAGCTCGCGATAACTGTTGCGCGCCAGCGGCGTATCACCCGCGATGATATAATGATTTTTCAGGATCATGCGGCGTTTTTCTCCTTGCAGCGCCGATTGCAGCCGGTTATTGATGGCCGGAACAATAATCGCCGATAACGACGTGGCAAATACGGTGATTCCCAGCACAATCAAAGATACCACAAAAAGTCGGGCCTCGTTGGAAACCGGCAGAATATCTCCATAACCCACGGTCGACATGGTCACGATGGAAAAATACAGCGCATCTGACAAGCTATGAATAGGGGGTTTGAATCCATCACCGAGAATATAGGCGCCAAAGACGCCATAACCTATGACCATGATGGCACCCACCAGTGCAAACAGGGTGCCGGTAGCAAGGCTGCTGTGATCAAAGCGACCCCGAAAAATCCACAGAAAAAACACCAGCGCGGCATTGTAGTACAGCAAAGCGGAAATATGCTGTGGATGCTGGTAAATCCCGATGGCCAGCACCGCCGAAGCAATAATCAGGACCATCGCCCAGGCGAAACGGGAGCGAAACAGTAATCCCAAGGACATGATCAGCAGAATGATGCCTGCAGCACCCTGGGGGAGGCCGCGAAAGGCGTCGAGCACAAAGCCGCTGGACATGTCCGCAAGACTGCCGACAAAGCTCAGCCCCAGCAATCGTTCGAGCGCCGGAAGAATGTTGAAAAGGCCAAGAAGCCCAACGGCTGCCGCAATGGGCAGGTGGGGATACCACTGCTCCAGGTGGAGCTGGCGCGCCCAGCGTTCGCCCCGTCCGCGCCAGCGGGCACGCCAGTTCGGGCGTAAAATATGCCAGGGATGGAGGGAATGACTGAACTTTTCCGACATACTTCACTCAAACCCGGTAAGTAAGGAATTGCTTGTCTGGATCCGGTCTATCCTCCCTGGCCGGATCATGAGTCCTCCCCTCCCTTTGAGGGCTCTTTATCCTAAATTCGGCAGTTACCCCTGCTGATTTTATGCGTTCTCTTTGATAAGGTTGGTTTTTTATCGTTAAGGGAGGTTCACCCGATGGGTGAAGCAGAACAACCCCCGCAAAAGGCCATTCCTGCGGCGGCGCAGACCATGATGGTAGACACCCTGGGTGGTCGTATTCAGGTGTCCTGGGACAAAGATGCTGCGGCCACGCCCATGGGCCAGATCGTGTTCTTTGCGGCGTACCTGGAGGCCACGGGTCTGTTTGATACCTGGGTGGAAGATTGTCCCTTGGTTTATACCAGCCCCAATGCCCCACAGAAACGGGACGTGTTGGGGACGCTGCTGCTCTCTATTCTTGCTGGACACCGCCGCTATGCCCATGTCACCGGATTACGCAGTGATGGCGTCAGCCCCCGGATTCTGGGCATGCACAAGATCGTCAGCGAAGACGCCCTGCGCCGGGCTCTGGGGAAGATTCCCGAAGCCGAAGGGACGGCGTGGATGCGGGAGCATCTGTTCAAAAGCGTGGTACCCGCCTGCACGACCCCCTGGATTCTCGATATCGACACCACCGTCAAGCCCTTGTTCGGGCATCAGGAAGGCGCCGAAGTCGGCTACAATCCGCACAAGCCCGGACGTCCCTCCCATGCGTATCACGCGTACTGGATGGGGAACCTGCGCCTGTTGCTGGATGTGGAAGTCACGGCCGGCAATACCACCGCGTCCAACCATGCCCAACCCGGACTGAACCGCGTACTGGACACCCTCACGGCCGAACAACGCCCGCATCTGGTGCGCGGCGACTGTGGTTTTGGCAATGATGCCGTCATCCGCGAGATGGAATCCCGGCAGCAGGCTTATCTCTTCAAATTACGTCAGTCGCCGCGCGTCAAGCGCCTGCTGCAGCGCGTCTTTACCCGCCGCGACTGGACGGATGCCGGGCAAGGCTGGGAAGGCCGCGAGGACCACATTCAACTGGCCGGATGGCAGCAGAACCGCCGGGTCGTCATTCTCCGGCGCTTGCTGAAGGAAAACCTGATCGCTACCCGGGAGGTCAAAGGCCAGATGGCGTTTGCCTTTCTCGACCGGCGCCAGACCAAGGTCTATGAATATGCGGTGCTGGTGACCGATCTGGCAGAAAGCGTTCTGGGTATCGCGCAGTTGTATCGAGACCGGGCGGATGCGGAGAACGGTTTTGACGAACTCAAGAATCAATGGGGCTGGGGTGGTTACACGACCCGGGATCTGGCGCGCTGCCGACTTTCTGCCCGCGCCGTGGGGCTGATTTACAACTGGTGGAGCTGGTATACCCGGTTGGCCTTTCCGGAGATGCGCAAGGAAGCCATCACCAGTCGCCCCTTGCTGCTGTCGGCCATCGGCCGAAGCACCAAACACGCCGGGCAGACCCAGTTGTATTTGACCCCGATGCACGCTGCCCAACAAAAAGTGGAGCGCGGAATCGAGAATATCCGCCAAGGGTTACAGACCATCCGGCAGACTGCGGAGCGGTTGCTGAGAGCGAGCCCATGGGACCTTCTCGCCAGCTATATCGTGGCACAAATCACCCAGTCACCATGGTCACCAGAGGGGGCCATTCCCGCCCTGCCTGGGCCGTAACTGCTTTTTTTAGGTTTATTAACCCCGGCGTCAGTCGGGGTTTCTTTTGCTTCGGCGGAACCCAGCCATCCGGCAAGATGTTGGTGCAATTCATCCAGACCCTGTCCGGTCTGCGCCGAAAACAACTGCATGGCGACACCCTGCAATTCCGGCATGCGCCGCAACCGGGCCATTTCCTGCAAGGCAGCACCACGACTGAGCTTGTCGGCCTTGTTGAGGAGGACGTGGACCGGACGACCACAGCCTGCCGCAAAACCGATCAGATCCGCATCATGGGGGCTGTAAGGATGGCGAATGTCCATGACCAGAATCAGGGCACGCAGGCTGCTGCGCCGCCGCAGGTACTGTTCCAGTAACGGACCCCAGGAGCGGCGCAAGGCCTCGGGGACTTTGGCGTAGCCATAACCGGGCAGATCGATGAGGCGTTGTCCGGGATCCAGATCAAACACATTGATGGCCTGCGTTCGCCCGGGTGTCCGGCTGACCCTGGCCAGAGCGCGGCGTTCGGTGAGCATGTTGATGGTCGATGACTTACCGACATTGGAGCGTCCGGCAATGGCCACTTCGGCCCCATCGTCGGGAGGGAGTTGTCCTGCCTGGGTCACGCTCAGGCGGAAGCTGGCCCGACGTAATGGGGCGAAACGGAAAGGTGTTGGGTTGGTATGGTTCATGCTGAGAGCATAGTCGTCGTCAGTCGGTTCTGGCAATCTGATACTCACGGGCAAGAGGCATGTCCGAGAGGCTTGCTGCCATCAGACCGAGAACCTAGACTGCGAAGCATAAATTCAAGTGAAATCATTCACTGAAAAATCAGGGAGAACGGCTTTGCAAGCAGATGTAGAAGGCTTGGCCTGGCGGCAGCCAGGCTGGCGGTTGCTGGCGCAGTTTTTGGGATCCATGCGTCTGGCCGTCAGTTTGTTGGTGTTGCTGGCCATTGCTTCGGTGATCGGTGTCATATTGCCGGACCGTGACACCTCTCCCGGGCCGAGCTGGTGGGCGCAGTGGAAAGTCAGGGATTGGTGGGCAAACCATACCAGCTGCATCCATAGACACCCTTTCCCGTCCTCGTCCGTGAAGCAGCTTTAAGTATGCACGGCACGGCTTCCATGCCCTTTCCTGAGATATCTTTAATGCTCGGGGTATCATTTGCCGTTGCTCGGGCGCCCCAACGACCGCTTCCAGACTGCTGCCGACCATAAGGGCTCAACAGCGGCGAAGCGCATCACGCAAAAAATCGAACCCAATCCTCTCCTGCTCCAGACGAATGCCTTCCCCCCAATGGTTTTGGCGCAATTGGTCGTAAACGGCGCTTTCTTCAGAGGTTAACCGCGTTAGAGTCCCTGTTTCAGGTCGCGCTTCACTCCCCCAGAGCGCCCTGTGGGCAAGGAGTGTCTGTTGATCCATCAGCAAAGAAACGACATGAGGCAAGAACCCGCGCAATTGGTTGAGAATGGCAAAGCCGTGGGTATCGATGTCCCCCCAATAGTAGATTTTTTTTTCGTGCAGCCAGGGTACGGCCTTGAGATGGTCAAATCCGTATCCCGCCCCGAACACCACCAACGCATTAGAGACATCCGGGAAAGCCAAAAAATTGATCTCATTTTCAGTAATGAATACTTTCGATATTGGTAACTCAAGTGAGGCGAAGGCTGATTGTGTCAGGGTGATATCCTGATCGGCCTCCCGTGATAGCAGCCGGACATTCGCGTCCAGCATCCGAAAACGTACCCGTGACGGTTTATCCAGAAAACCATAGCGACGACAGAACCCACCAATGCCCGTATGCGTTCCATCAATGGAATTTTCCGGCATGACAAGATCAAGCAGTTCCGCCAGCACGCCGCGATGTCCTTCGATCAATTTGCTGTGGACACCCGGCAGGTCGAGCTGACGCAGATAAATGGCTGGGCGAGGATGCTCAAGCAACCAACCGATAACCTCCAGCAGTCGTGGCCAGTCATTGACCAACTCCAAGGCACGCAATGGCCGTTTTGTCAGCCAGGGGAGTAATTCAGACTGTTTGTCTCTGGTCAGTTCAACCAGCGCTGCGAACTGCTCCGCCGCCCGCCGCTTGCCGATCAGTCCAAGAGCGTCCGAAAGTTTGTCGATCCAGATTGCTGCCGGGATTTCATTGGCTCCAAGAACGTGGTGCTTGACGCTGCGCCATTCGATGCGATAAAGATCGGTGGCAACGGATAATTGGCCGATCCAATCCCGCACTTCTTGGAACCGCTCGCTCAGTTCCCGGGAGCTAGGGCCTTTGAGGGTTAGGCGTAGTGGGAATAGCGACTCTCCGTCAGATTCCTTTTCACATAGGGAGGCGAGCAGCACGCCGCGATCCCAAAGCTTTTGCACCTGAATTTTGAGCTCAGCCGAAGTCGTCCACGTCAACCTTGCATCCTTTGTTTCTCGGCTCGATATTCCTCAATGCTCAGGTTGCGCAGGACCGAGTTGCGACCATCGGCATTGTGCACAAAACCGACAGCGGCGACAAAAGGCTCGATGATGTGGATTTTCTGTAAGGGCGTGACGATCAGCAATTGAAGATTGAGCTGCGCAAATAACTGCAAACCATATTGGGCCGATTCATCGGAACCGCGTCCGAACGCCTCATCAATGACCACGAAACGGAAGGAACGGGAGCGCACCACGCCCCACTCCAGACCAAATTGATATGCCAGGCTGGCGGCGAGGATGGTATAGGCGAGCTTTTCCTTCTGACCGCCGGATTTCCCGCCGGAATCGGCATAGTGTTCATGCTCGGTGTTGTCTTCACGCCAGCGCTCGCTGGCGGCGAATACGAACCAGTTGCGCACATCGGTCACCTTGGCCGTCCAGCGCCGATCCATATCCGAGTGTTCATCACGGCCTCGAAACCGCTCAATGATCCGCTTCACCTGGAGAAATTTTGCCTCCGAGTACTGCGCATCCTCCGAGCCGGTGAGCGCACCTTCGGTACAGGTACGCAACTCGGTCTGGAAATCACGGATGTCGGCGTCGAGATTCATCTGTGCTTCGAGACTGATATAGCGGCCCGGGTTGTAATCAATTTGGGTGAGTGATTCGTTGATCTGGGCAATGCGCTCCTTGATGGTTTCCCGTTTGCGTGCCAGCTGGGATTGAAAATTCGCCACCTCGCGGATGGTGTTCTCGTTCAGAAGTTCCTTGAAACGTCCTTCAAACCGGGGTAAGTCATCGGCCTGCAATTGATCCAGCATTGACCTGTATTCGGAAGCGGCAGCCAGGTTGACATCCACGTCTTTGGTCTCAAGTTCCCACTTCCCTTTGTATTCTGTCATAGCCTTGACGATCTTTTCGGACAGGCGCTTGATCTTTGAATCTTCGGCGTCGATCCTGGTCTGCAGCCAGTCACGCATATCGCGCTCGCGATTGTCGCAAGATTCGACAGCCAGCATCTGACCGCCAAGCGCCTCCTCACGCATCGCTTCCAGCAGTTCAAATCTCTGAACAATATCTTCTGTTATTTCGGCTAAAAGAGCTTGCGCTTGTTCCCGCAGATCTTGCGCAGCACTGATTTTTTGCTCGGTTTTCGAACGGTTATCCTTCCGTTCATCAAGCTGAATCTCCGTTTGTTTCAATTCGCCTTCGAGGGCAGCCAATTGTGACGTCAGAATCTTGAGCAGATCAGAAGCCGCTTCCAGCTCACGTTTCTCGGATTCCAACCTGGCGATGACAACCGCCACGGGTTTCCAGTCGAGATCACGAAAGTCGGTGTATTCCCCCAGCTTCGAGAGGATAGAGAGCTGTTCTTTGAGGATGGATTGTTCCTTCTGCAGTGTGCTGATGCGACCGGCAAGTTCGGCAAGATGTGTTTCCTGCCGCTTGGCGTCTTTTTCCAACGCCGCGATTTTTTCGGCATTGCTCCAACCGAGGACATAATGCCGGCGATCATCTATCCGATGCCGGTCATCCTTTTCATGCCGCTCCCCGGGTGCCTTGATCTGTCCGGCCTTGGTAATGGCACGGGTCTCGCGGCGGAACTGATCCTGGTTCTCACAGCAGGCCAGATCAAAACGGTGGGCCACCTCCCGTTCGATCCAGTCGTAAAAAGGCGAATCGGGCTTGACTTGCAGCTTACGCACCAGTGAGTCGGGATGAAGCGAAGGCAACTCGCCGCGCACACCTTCCCGCACCCGGAAATAGACCAGCCGACCGCTCAGGTGAGTTTGGTCAACCCACTGCGCCACCTTGGCGTAATACCGATCCGGAACCAGCAGAGACAGGCCGAAGCCGTGCAGCAGTCTTTCGATGGCCCCTTCCCAGTCACGCTCCTCCTCGCGCACCTGCAGCAGTTCACCGGCAAACGGCATCTCCTCCTCAGCCAGATTCAGCGCCTGACATAGCACTCGCCGCATGGCGATCTGTTTTTCGTCGATATTGCTGACTCGGGCTTTCAACCCCGTAATTTCCGTTAGCAGCTGATCGTATTCGTCCTTTCCCTGTTTAAATGCGACACCAGCCTCATTGAAATCATTCTGTGTACGGGCTTCGGCTTCTTCTGCCGTTTCGCGCCACTGGGCGGCTTCAGATCGTTGACGCAGAAATTCTTCTCCGGTCGCGGCGGGATGTTGCCCCAAGGCGCGTACCAGCTCCTCATAGCGGGATGCTTTCCGCTTTCTACGCTCCAGTTCCTCCTGTTTTTGGAGAATTTCCTGACCGATGCTTTCAATCCGGGCGCCACCATTTTCTGCGATGCTACGGCGAAGTTCGTGCTCCTGCCCCTGCTGGGCACGACGCTGCTCCTCCAATCGCTCGATAGCGACCCGGTGCCGGGTCAACTCTTCATTCAGCAAGGTGAGTCGTTTCTCCAGGAGATCGCGTTTCAGGGTGGCAAACCATGGCTGCAGGGCATCACGGCAAGCGCGCAAATTATCCGCCGTTTGCGCCAAATCCCGATGCCGCTCACAATCGGCCACCAGAGGTGTAAGCATCTCCATCTGGCGTTTGGCCTTGAGAACCGCCTCGTGAGCACGGTTGAGATCCTCAAAGTGGCCGATCAGGGCTTCGATGAGCGGCGCAGCATCTAAGGGCTCAAGCATGTGGCTGCGCACGAAGTCGGTCAGGTTCCCGACCGATTTGAGCGACACCGTCTGATGAAACAGATCCAATGCCTGTTCGTTATCGATGCCGAAACGACGACGAAACCAGGCACCGTATGGCGGAAAGCTGTCGAACAACTCGACACCTCTTGACCGCAACTGTTTGCGAAGGCCAGCCATCTCACTGCCGAATCCGGAAAAATCGTCCGCAATGCTCAGATCGCGTTCACAGGCCGCATACATATGAGCCGGTTGCGTATGGGCCTCTTTCGCCCAGAAGACCTGCGCCAGAGTAACGGTCTTGTTGTAACCTGCGTTGTGAAAAACGCCGAGGATCACCGAATAACTGTTGAAGTCGCGCAGTGCGACCGGCTTCGCGCTACCCAAGGTTTCCTGCCGCTCCGACTTGTAAAAACCCAGCACATAAGACTTGAGCGAACGTTCACGGCTGTCGGCCCCCGCCGCCTTGTTATAAGCAACACGATGACTCGGCACCAGCAGGGTGGTGACGGCATCGACCAAGGTTGATTTTCCGGAACCGATATCCCCGGTGAGAAGACCGTTTTTCCCACCTAGACGCAGCGTCCAGACCCGCCCGTCAAAGGTTCCCCAGTTAAAAACCTCGAGTCGTTGTAGGCGAAAACCGGCCAGCCGGTCATCGGCCATGAATTCTAATTCAAGCGCTTCTGTCATGCATTTCCTCCAGCGGTCCAGCGATCTGCTGTCGATATTCCGCCAATCGTTCGTCAAAATCGGCGAGCCATTGCGCATCGACGAACGCCTTGATAATGCGCCGCACTTCAATCATCTGCTCCTGCCCGCGCAAGCGGCGGATAAAGCCGAGCTCGGCAATCTTGTTCAGGATGGCATCAAGCTGATCGATGAGTTTCACCTCGTTGCTGCTCGCCGGTAGAAAAATTCGGATCAATTCCATCACTTCATCCCGGGAAAGAATCAAACGCGTATCGCCGCCACCAGCGTCGAACTCGGCCAGTTTTTTCCGTAATAGAGCGAGCAGCAAACTGACCGGATAGGAGAGTTGCCGCCGGGCAACCAGACGTGGCATGTCAGCCTGACCGTCGTCATTCTCATCCTGCCGGGAACGCAAAAAAGCGTAGCCTTCCGCTTCGTCGAGCAGCAGATCCAGACCAAGCACTGCGACATAATCCCGAACACCCGCTTGCAGATTCAGCAGCGCGCCCCACAATCCTGGGTTATCCTCCTGATAGAGTACGCCCTTGAGCAGAGGCACCACCACGAACGAGAGTTCGTAGGTCGGCTTAGTCGAATGGCTGGGGTGGGTATCGGCAACACTCATCATCAATCCTTCAGCAAAATAATACGCGGCAAGGTCGCCTGGCGCTTGACGCCAGTCTCCAGCCGCCAGCTCACCTGTTCCTGCACCTCATCGTCCACGGCCGTTTTGGGCCATTCTCCAGCCAGCTGCAGATAGGCAACCAGTTCGGCCAAACCGTGACGCAACGGATGGCGAGTCACCAGCTCGGCAAGGCTGATCTGGCCGCGATCTTGAAGTTCCAACCGAATATTCCGGCTCAACTCGGCCCGGTCAACCACCACTTGGGCATAGAGAGCCGCCGTATCCACATCCGCATCCCCTTCGTCCAACGCCATCTCGTCAATGAGGGTCTTGAGCGGCGGCCGATAGAGAGGTCGTTCCAGGGGGAGTTCAACCTGAGCTGCGGTCTCGTTCAAGGGCATGAAATCCCCCGATGGTAACTCCTCGCGCAACGCCAGTGCATGGTTTTCGAGGCTATGTAGGATGTCCATGATGCGGCGGTTCTCCAGCCAGGCCTGATCATCGAGAAATCGCCGCAGCTGCTCGGAAAGCTTCGCCACCGTCCGCTGCGTGTGTTCACCCGCTTCCAGCCAGTCGTAATGTACGCGTTGCAGACGGGATTCAGGGCGCATGGCGACGATCGGTGGAAGGGACAAAACCTGTTCCAGCAGGCGGGTCAATTCTTCCTGACGGGTCTGGGACATCAGAAAATCCCAGAATGCCCGAAAGCTTTTGCCCTGGTCGGAATCGGCGATAGCATCGCGCTCGCCCATGATCTCCTCGAGCAGCGTCCCTTTTGCTCCTTCCCAAAGGGCAATGCGTTCGCGCACCCGCCGGTCAAGCATGCGAAAATTGTGCTCCACCTCGCGAAAGTCGGTCAGCAGATCTCGAGCCATCTGCAAAAACTGTTGAAAGCGATCCTTCAGACCGGTGTCGTCCAGAAGCGGAATTTCACCCGCCAGAATGCGGGCGATCTCCGCGTCTATGTCACTGCGGCGCTTTTGCAGTTCTGCGATTCGCACTTGCGGATCGGTCTGGCTCCCTTCACTCATCTGTCGGAGCAGATCGAACAGGGTCAGCAGACGGGATTCCGTCCCGACAAAGGCGCGTTCGGTCAGTCCCTCTAGCCAGGCCAAGGCCTTCTCCGTCGCGGGCGTCAGATCAAAGTGTGGTTCATCCGTCCCGGACGGATAGAACTTGCGCAGCCACCCCTTGTCATTTTCGGCCCAGTCGTTGAGATAGCCTTGCGCGGTTCCGGGAAAGGCCTCAGCCCCCAGCTGCTCGCGCAGGGCGAAGAGCTCATCTTCCAACGCCTCGACCAAATCTGCCTGAGACAAATTGCGGACATTGGGCACGATGAACACCCGATGCAGAAAACCAGCCACCAGCGGTGCATGCTGAGCACGCAACAACCGCCATGCTGGGTGGTTCTGGCGGAGCAGCTCTAAGGTGGCGTAGTTCAGTGCCATGTGTTCATCAGTGGGCCTCCAGACAGAAGCTGATAGTAGTTGTCATGCACGGATATCGCGGTCCCTCCCGCCCGGATCGAAAACCAGCGCCGGGCTTTCCCCGTCGTTCATGAAGCACTCAAGGACGACGAAGTTTTCATTTCGGTCGAAACGCCACTGGGTGCCGATCTTCGAGGCGGGTAATTCGCCACGCTGGGCCATGCCGTCGATTTTATCCATGACCTCACCGTGCGGAAGAGATTCTTTGTGCCAAAAATGATAAAGAAAGATAGCCTTGGCCATCCATAAAGACAAGAGAGAGCGGGGAACCTGGGTTGTTTGCGGGATTCTTTTCGATGCTTGGCCGCTGAAGCCTGTAGGATGATGGGAATTACTGGCGTGGTCGACTAAAAAACCGTCGAAACAGGAGCAGATACGCTCCCTGCAGGGCCACCGCCAGCAAAAATGGGGTGATCAGCATTTCCGCCTGAAAGAAGAGGCCAGCGATACTCGGGCCGATGGCTCTTGGAGCCTGCAGGGACAGGCTGTTCACGGTGGCTGCCAGACCTCTTTTTTCCTTTCCAACCAGCCCTAGAAACAGCGCCTGTCGCGAGCCAGTGCTGCCCTGGTTCAAAGCAGCGCGGGAAATATATAGCAGCATCGCCAGCCAGAATACCGGCGCAAACGGTAATGCCAGCATCAATATCAGCCCGAGCAGGCGCATGCGGGTCACGGTTCCCACCATGCCAAAGCGTTTGGTGAGGCGCAGGCCAAGTAAAGACATGACTGCTGCGCTAAAAAAAGCCAAAGACATGGCCCCGCCGATAGCTGCCGGACCAACGCCAAAACGCAAATGGAACCAGTAAGCCATCAGCGGGCCGACCATGCCAATGCCCAAGCCGTTCAGGGCATTGATGGCAGCAAAGCGCAGCAAAATTTTCCCTGGTGTCGAAGACACTTCCACCCCTGCCGCGACGGATTTTTCCGGTTCGGCGACAAGCCCTGCTTCCCGATCCGTCTCCTCTGAAGACAAGGAAACCTCTTTGGCCTGCCGTAAAAAAAACAAACAAGCGATGGATCCCAGCAGGACGACCATAAACAAGGATCGATAGGCTTCTGGACCTGGGAGTATGCCTTGCAGCAGTCCAGGTATGGTCGCCAGTAATGCGCCAGTAGCCATCCCCACCAACCCTACGCTGGTATTCAGATGAAAAACCCGGCTCCACTGAAGCTGAGAGACACTGCGAGACATCCATGCTTGTTCCGCTGGAGCAAAGGGACCGGCACCACCATTGGCCCCTCTGCCGAATGCCCCGAAAATGGCCGCAAGGGCAAGCCAGACCGGCTGGGCAGTACTCAAGGCAATGCCGGCGGCAATCATTTGAACCGCTTCATACCCCAACAAAAAGCATTTGGCGCCGAAACGGTCGCTGAGTGGTCCCACTATGAGGGTTGCCAGGGCACCCAGCAGCAAACTCAAGGTGTACAGGCCGCCGATACGGATGGCTGACCAATGCAAGACATGCAGATAGAGGGCAAAGTCCACAACCAGTGCGCCCTGACCAACACTTCGGGCCACCCGCGCGCCCATGAGCAGGCGCGCATTACGAGGAAGGTCCGGGAACACTCAGAGAAAAGCGCGGCAGCGCTGATTTAGCGCATAGTGTGGCTGCAGCGCGTGATCTGATTGCGCTGATCCACATAGACGAGACGAGGATGAAATTCAGCAGACTGATCTTCGGGGATTTGTGCATAGGCGGCAATAATCAGGACATCGCCCAGAGCCACGCGCCGGGCTGCTGCGCCGTTCACCGAAATGATTCCCGAGCCCGCCGCTGCAGGAATGGCATAAGTGCTGAAACGGTCACCATTGTGGACATTATAGATATGGACTTGTTCGTAAGGATAAATGCCCGCGCTGTTCAGCAGATTGGTATCGATAGCACAAGAGCCTTCATACTCCAGTTCGACATCCGTCACCCGAACCCGATGCAGTTTGCCTTTGAGCATGGTGAGCAGGATCATGGGCGATCCTCATCCCGCTGA
The DNA here is from genome assembly GCF_047421495.1 of Acidithiobacillus sp. M4-SHS-6. Lineage (GTDB taxonomy): Bacteria > Pseudomonadota > Gammaproteobacteria > Acidithiobacillales > Acidithiobacillaceae > Acidithiobacillus. The sequence continues at coordinate 91,450 of NZ_CP175559.1, forward strand.
TGCTTTTTTGCCAGAAGGTTGATACCCACTGCAACAATGATCAGCAGCAAGGGGGTTCCTACCATGATGACAATTTCTCCCCAGAGACTGAGCATAAGATGACCTCCTCCCAATAACGCTGGGGAGAGTTTACTCCCAGGAAGGGCAATGGGGGAATGCTTTGTGTTGCAGTCACCCCCAAACCTGGGCCGCGACTGCATATCGGGAAAAAAATCACTTGTTGCTGAGACAGGACTTCATGAAGGACTTGCGTTCGGTACCTTTTTTACCCTTGGCTTCCACATTGCAGGTTTTCATACGCATCTGCTGGGAGTTCAGTTTCTTTTCGGGTGCCTTGGCTTTTTCCTCCTCGGCCGTCTTCATTTTGGTCTCGGGGGCTTTTGCCGCGGGCACCGCTGTTTCGCCTTTCAGGCAAGACTTCATGAACACCTTGTGCTCTTCACCCTTCTTGCCCTTGGCATCGGCATTGCAGGTTTTCATGCGTTCCTGTTGGGGTGTAAGGGGCTTGACGGCATGGATCGTGGTTTCAGCAAAGGCAACAATGGGTACCAGAAGAGACAGACACAGTAATGACATCACGCTCTTTTTAAACATCTTTTGTTCCTTTCCTTGGTGGATAATACAACATGAATAGTATTTCATATCCTTGAGTTGGAAAACAGCCGACATATGAATTACCAACACTTTACAGGAGAAATCCAGTATCCATTCAGGGATGACCGTGTAAATGCTAAGATGCCGCCTATCCGATCACTGGTGGATTTCATGAGCATGAATAGAGAAGCAGCTGAAGCACAAATTGCCCTGGGGGCCGTGGATATTCTCCCGGAAGGAGAAATCACCAAGCGCCTGGAGCTTGCGGCGGAAAAATCCGCGCCACTGAGAATCAAGCTCGGCATGGATCCCACCGCTCCGGACCTGCACTTCGGCCATGCGGTGCTCCTCCATAAGGCGCGACAGTTTCAGGATCTGGGGCATAAGTTACTGTTCATCGTGGGTGATTTCACGGCGATGATTGGTGATCCCACCGGGAAGAATGCCACCCGCAAAC
>NZ_CP175560.1:0-8964 GCF_047421495.1 Acidithiobacillus sp. M4-SHS-6
ACCAGCAGGGTCCCCGCCGGGGAGGTCCGTGGGCGGTCCGGCGAAGCCGGAGCAAGCGCCCACTCCTTGTCACTGTGACGGCTCCAAGGGGGCCCTAGAGATCATAGAAAGGGAAGATTTTTAACTTATTGATTTTATATGCTGTTTTTAGGGGGGTGCGGAAGCCAGCTGCTTCCGGGGGTGCGGAAGCCAGCTGCTTCCGGGGGTATTCCGAAAATATGCAATGCAGCGCATAATTACGGAACACATTACCGGAAAAGGATTTCCGAAAACATGCAACGAGATTCCTCCCCCCAGGAAAAAATCGGCGCACCGGCCGCCCCCAAGTATGGCCAATGGGTTCAAACCGAGCGCAAAGCCCATGAGGCATGGGCAAGCTTACTCACCAGGAAACCTCGTGCGGGCATTCTCTTGCACATCCTTGTCGCTCATATGGGGCACCAAAACGCGGTTGTTATTAGCCAAAAGACTCTCGCCAAACTCATGAACGTCACCGACCGGACCGTGAGGACTGCGGTCTCTGATCTCGTGGCAGAGCGATGGATACAGGTGCTAAAGCTCAATGGCCCAGGTAGTGTCTCTGCATATGTCGTGAATGACCGCGTTGCATGGGGGCAACCTCGTGGGGAATTAGTCTTGTCGGTATTCTCGGCTGCGGTGGTCGCTGACAAGGCCGACCAAGACCCTGCCACAATGGACAGAACAGGCCTGCGCCGTATCCCGATCCTCTACCCCGGCGAGCAGCAACTACCAGCAGGCCCAGGTGAGCCGCCACCATCTCAGACTATCTTGGATGGCATGGAGCCAGACCTGCCGTTCCTTGAGGCGCAGGAAACAGACTCGCAAAGCAAGCTGGAGGCCAGTGGTCAGGGCCGCCTTATCGACTGAGCCATAGGGCGCCAGACTAGCCCCAGAAACGCCACCAGGGACGCAAAGAGGTTGATCGCTGATCAGTCAGCACGGCCTGCGCACGCTCAAGTTGCTGACGAAGCCATCCCTCCCTTTCCCCGGCTTCCCGTAACCGTTCCCTGAGTTCAGATATAACCTCGTCTTTCGCCTCAACAACAGCCTGTAACCCGCTGTCCGCATGTCGCCTTTCGCTATTCGCGTTGTGTCCGTTTAGTGTCGCCTCTGGTGTCCCCTTCATTTCACCAAAGACCCGTAGGATTTCCGCAGTATCAATCTGCGGGCGGCCTTGGTGGTCTCGCTCTACGCTTATTTTTCCGGTTGATATGTATCCCCTGTAAAGCTGCTGCCTGCCCAACCCGGCCAACCTCGCCGCCTCTGTTACAGTGACTTTCGCCATAGTCTCCCACCGTCGCCTTTTGTGTCGCCCTGTGTTCGCTTCTGTATGGTATGATGTTCTTGCCAGAAAATGTACTATGTAACTGAAGACAAGGGGGTGCCTATGCAATCACATGCCGCAGGATTTCCACACCCTGAGCTGATCGGGACATTCCGACAGTTCGGGCCGTTTGGGATTTCATACCAGGTACTCAAGGAAGGGCACCATACCGACAAGGGTTGGACCGTTGAAATCGAGGTGCCCGAAACCGGGGAGCGTTTGGAATATCCACTTGATGCCATCCTGGACGATCCGGAAGCCCGCTAGTGTTCGCCATCGCTTTTGATCTGACCGTCAAGGAAACCACCAAGCATCACCCCAAAGGGGTGTCAGCCGCCTATGCGGATATTGGAGCCACTTTGGCAGAGCATGGGTTTCGATGGGTTCAGGGCAGCATCTACGTCAGTGAGAACGAGGATATGGCCAACCTAATGGACGCCATGGATGCCCTGACAGATCTGCCTTGGTTCCCGCCATCGGTACGAGATATCCGCGCCTTCCGCGTAGAGCAGTGGTCGGATTTCACCGACCGAGTGAAGCGACCGGGCAGGTCAAAATGAGCGGCCTAATCGTAATGTCTCATAACGGACCTCACCAGGCAGGTGGAGACCCCAGCAAAACCAGGCCATCCGTCCCGACCAGGCTGGCGGCCACGAGACACAATGATCCCACATGTCTTGCGTTAGTAATCACGGTCAAAGTCGCAAAGGGGTTATCATAAATGAGTTCATCTGCCGTAAGAGTTGGTATTGTCATTGTGACCTATGGAATAATACCGGAAAAATTATTAAAATCAATAGAGGGCACAAGTAATAAAATAACATATTACATATATCATCATGGATCAGAAAGCCTTGCAAAGGAGTTAACTGAATTTTTTTCGTTAAACGAAAACGCAAAATTGTATCTATACTGCGAAAATAGAGGATTGGCAAAAAGTTGGAATGAAGGCATACTTCAATCTTTTACTGATAACAACGATGTCACATTGGTTTTAAATGATGATATTGAGTTTTTTACGAATATGTTTGATGGATGGATCAGCTACATATTGAATAGTGGAAACGCCGCTCTTGTTTTTTGTCATGGAATCGATGAGATAGGCGGTTCAAAAACTGAAAGATCACAGGATTTTGCATGTTTTTCAATAAGGAAACCGTGCTTTGATATTGTTGGGGCTTTTGATGAACGTTTTTCACCGGCTTATTACGAAGATACTGATTACTACAGAAGAGTGGTTCTATCTAAGTTGATCGTCAAAACAGACACAACTGTTAGAATCCGCCATGAGCGCTCTTCTACTATCAGAAATAACCCAGAGATTGCAAATGATTTACATCGTTTCTTCGAAATTAACAAGGTGTTATACTATTCCAAATGGGGACAACATGAGGAATTTGAGTTGCCTTACAATAACCCAAGCGAAAATCTATATATAGATTTTAAAAAATAATTAGGATAATTATGAAACCTCTACATCACTTTAATATTGATGATTTATACGCGCATTCATTTGATGACTTTATAGAGCTTTCGTATGTTGCGTTTCTTGGAAGATATCCAGACGATGATGGAAAACAATTCTACCTGCAACGAGAATTTAAAGGCGCATCCCGTGAATCAATATTATACGATATTTATATGTCTAAAGAGCATAAGAATAAGTTCACGAATTTTTTTCCATTCTATAAAATTATTTTAATACAATTCTTAATGAGAAGATTTATTACCGCAAATGTGAGCCATAAATCATCACAATCACAGATTGATAAGGAACAAGAAGAGCCTATTATAGAGTATGCTTCGCGAGGCAATGTTTTGCCTGTTTCCATTACATCGCCTTCGGCAGAAACGGTCCAATACAAAGATAATGTAGTTTATTTAGATGTGAAAGATGTAATTAACTATATTGAAGGTGGAAATACCACGGTTAGCGGGATTCAACGGGTAGTCGTTAATCTTTTCCTCTCACGGAGGGCCTCTAAAAATAAAATAATCCCGGTCATGCCAGAGTATGATAGAAATCGCATTCTTGTGCCAAACGAGAAATCATTGGAAATCCTTTTTAAAGAATTACTAAATGGTAACTCAAACTCTTTGCATTTAATATCGATTCTTTCCGATGTTTATCAAAGCAGGGTGGAGATAGTATTTAAGCCTGGTGATATATTTTTTATTGCAGGCGCTTTCTGGATTATTGATGTATATGATTTATTTATCAGCATGCGTAAAGAAAACGTAAAAATAGTTCTTTTTATCCATGACTTGATTCAGATAGTGAATCCAGAATACGTATCAGAACATGCCAACCTTACATTTACAAGGTCTTTTAGTGACATAATTCAGGTTTGTGATCTTGTGATCACAAACTCCTTGTATACAGCAAATGATGTAAAGCATATCTTATTAGATAGTTTTGGATCGACAATAAGCATTGCCACAGTACCACTTGCAACAGAAGTCTCTGCCCCTTACAAGTCAGAATCAATTAGGCCAGATGTTGTCGAAATTTGTTCTGATCAATATGTTTTGTATGTTGGAACTATAGAGGTTAGAAAAAACCACGTCTATTTAGTCAAAATATGGGAGCGGTTGCTGCTCGATGGCCACGATGTTCCAAAGCTTGTTTTTGCAGGGAAATGGGGCTGGCAAATAGAAGAACTAAGAACATACTTAGAATCAAGAAACTATCTTGATGGAAGAATTGTAGTTCTCAATAATTTATCAGATTCAGAAATATCTGAGCTTTATAGAAACTGTATTTTTAGTACTTATGTTAGCTTTGCCGAAGGATTCGGTCTTCCTATAGCCGAAAGCCTATCTTTTGGGAAAACGTGTATTTGTTCTAAAACTACATCAATGCCAGAAGTTGGAGGAGATTATTGCATCTATATTGACCCTTACAATTTAGATGACGGATATAGATGTTTTAAGAATGTTTTTGAAGACACGTCTATCATTGAAAAAAAGTCAGAATTAATAAATTTATACTACAAGCCAAAGAGTTGGGATAGTTTCTGCTCTGAAGTATATGATCTTCTGAAAGAACATGTTACCGATAAAAATGGTCCTGTTAATTTTATATTCAGGTCAGTTAAACTGTATTATTTTGGATATCAAAAAGTAAGTTATGATGATTATTTAGTTCCATCGATCAGGATGACAAGATGTGCTGGTTGGGATTTGCCGTCACCTGCTGGAGCGGTATCTTTTAGCAAAGCAGCAAATTTAGAAATACCTACAGATATGATTGGATGTGAAATAACTCTTTACATACTTTGTTGCTCTACAAATGATGAGAATATGACAGTTACTGTGTCTATAAATGATAGCTGTAGTAAAATTATCTTAAGCAGAGAAATAAAGCCTTATAAACTTTCTTCCAAGACATACCATGATGGTATTATAAAACTGTTGTTTAGCCTGCCCCATTCAGAAATGGAAACCTCAAGTGGATTTTTTGTTGGTGCCGTAGGCTGGTGCAATTCTGGATACTATCATGACCATTCGGCTTTACTTTACGAAATGATTTCCTCTGCAATGATAGGAAAAAATTATAATAACAAAGCAAAAAAGTTATCTTTTTCAACTTCTATAGAAAGTGATGAAAACGTTAAAGATATATACGATCTTCTTTCATATGATGGTGTGCAATTTATAACTCGCAGTTACCAATTCATTCTTCATCGCGAATGCGACGATTCAGGAAAGATTAATTATCTAAGAAAGATTAATAACAATATTAATAAGGTTTTTATCTTGCGGGAGCTCTTACAAAGCGACGAATCTATTGCTGTTAATACTGCTGATAATGTTAAGCATTTTATCAGTCAATTAGACCGGCTAGAGCAAGCATAAAGAGTAACACATGATTTGCATCGTCGAAATCTATGCCTTGATCTACAGATCATCAAACGAATGAACGACATTCTATCACCATTTAACTTCACAACCGACCGTTTTTGAGAGCCTTTCAACGCTTGTCACGGCGGCACGCTGAATCAGACCCTTGCCGTTCTTATAATCCAGTCTTGAAATTGTTTTCTTGATTCATCACCACTGGACCAGGTTTTGAGAGCTTCAAGCCGTTGTCACTGTAAGCGAGCGTCGGGACGGCCCCCCTTAATACCCTTTCGGAATCACCAGGGACACCCGGCCCTTATCGATGGTCCAGCCGCCCAGCGGGACAGGGTTGCCGTCCGATGATGTGCCCTGATTGCTGCTGACTTCAAAACACAGCCGCCCGCCGCAGGTGTTCCAGTGCATCCGCCCGCCCGCCTTGTTCAGCTCGGCCACCGTGGCCCGCTCCCGGACGATAGCGGCGGCCAGCTTGGCCTTTTCATCGCTCAACGATCCAACCTCGTGCAGTTGCCACGCCAGGGCGACATACGCCACCAGGCACACGCCCACCAGCCCGCCAGTGGCCACAGCTACCCACTTCCAGGCGAACCACTGCCCCGCTTTCCGCATCGAGTCTTCGGCATCGCTCGCCGCCTGCACCACACCAGACAACTTGCCGATGACGGGCGTCGCGGCGTCACCAAGGGCCTTTGCAGCCGTTTCTGAGGCTCCGGCGAGGGATTGCCCCACGGCGGCGCGTACCGCGTCGCTGGTGGCCTTCTGGATGCCTTGCGCGACCTGCGCAAGCGATGCTCGCTCCTTGGCCAGCGCCGCTCGCTCCGCCGCCAGCCCGGCGATGGCCGCAGCCACCGCTTTCTGGTGTTCTTCCGCAACGGCCATCAGGCCGAATATCTGCTGCTGCTCGTCCATCCCTTACCCCCTTTACCGTTACACTGTAACTTCAACGTGACTGGCCGTAATCGCGGTCCTTTTCCGGCTTCGGTCGCTGCCGCTCGACTTCGGCCTGCTGTTTGGCGGCCTGCTCGGCCTTGAACCGCTCGAACGCTTCGCGGGCCTGCTGCTTGCCCGCTTCGGCCACCTTGTGGGCCTCGAACTGCGCCCGTACCGCTTCCATGCCCGCCCGGACCCGCTCCTGCTCGGCTTGCAGCCGCTCGGCCTTCGCCGCCTCCAGGTCTCCCGACAGATCGAGGATGCTGCGGTCGATCTGGCGGCTGGCCCGCTCCAGCTCTCCCGCAGACTGGGCGCGGGCCAGCCGCTCGGCGACTTCGGCCTCGAAGTCCAGCCGCTTGCGGCTCGGCTCCCCCGTCCGTCGCTCATAGCCGCTGGCCGCAGGGCCAAGGTGCCGGGTCGGTTCCCGGTCGATGCCCTGGACTTCCAGGCGGCGATGATCGACGCGGGCGGCAATGCCGGCCTGGCGTAATCGCTCGTTCTGCAAGCGGGCGAACCGCTCCCGCCATTCGGTCACCAGATGCGGTCCGCTCTTCTGGTCGTCCAGCTCGCGGGTTTTCTCGGTGAAACCTTCCGGACCAAGACGGCGGGTGCTGAGCAGAATGTGGGCATGGTGGTTCCGGTGGTCGCCGTCCGCTCCGGGGGCATGAATGGCGACATCTGCCGCGCAGCCGTGGCGCTCCACGATCTCGCGGGCAAGATCGTGGGCCAGCCGGTGCCGCTCGGCGGGGGTGAGTTCATCCGGTAGCGCAATCTCGAACTCCCGCGCTACCGTCGAGTTCTTCCTGGTCTCGGCCTGCTCGGCGGCGTTCCAGAGCGCCGCACGGTCGGCGGCCCACTCCGGCGCACCGGCGGGCAGAACCAGCTCGCAGGATTCCACGCCACCCTTGCGGGTGTAGTCGTGAATCTCGCCGGTGCGCTCGTCGGTGATTTTCACGCCAGCGCGATAGGCGGCGGCGGCAGTCGCACTGCGCCCCGCAGAACGGCTGATCGTCTTGACCGATAGATGGAAAATCGCCACGGGCTTCCCTTCTGGTATTCACCAGCGCCGCAGGCCGCACGCAAACGAAGTTTGCATAAGTGCGCCCTTTCTGTTCGCTGCGGGGTTGTTGCACCATGCCAAGAATAGCCACATGCGGCTACTCGTACAAGGGCATTCAGTGGGGGTAATATGCAGCATTCACCACGCTGGAGCACAAAATGGCTACCATCGACGAACGCATTGCGGCACTGGAAGCAAAGCTCAAACAGGAAAAGGCGAAGAAACAGCACATCGAGGCCCGCAAACGGACGATGGAAGCGAAGAAGAAGCGCAGTGAAGACACCCGCCGCAAGATTCTGGTCGGTGCCGCCATCCTCGCCAAAGTCGAGCGCGGGGAATGGCCACAGGAAAAGCTGCTGGCCATGCTGGATGCTTCGCTGACCAGAGAGGATGACCGCGCCCTATTCGGCCTGGCCCCTATCCAGTCAGCACAAACGTTGTCGCAGTGACGGAGCGTAAAACGGACACGGAGACGCGGTTAATCTTCGCAAGCCAATCTGCCCACAGGAGCAGCCCCGCCAAGGCCCCAAATTGCGCTACAGCGCACGCCCGCCCAAAACATGGGCCAGTTCCTCGCCGGATACCCGCGCCACCCCTACGGGCTGCCCTAGCGCGGCGCGCCTGTACTTCGTGGCGTCTACCTCTCGCCTCTCCCGGTCCCGGAAGGTTTCCGGGGTTGCCATTGCGCGATCACCCGCTGCAAGGCATCGACCTGCCCACGCAATTCGGCGGCGCTTTCCCGGGCTTCCGTGGCCTCTTGCCGCCAGCGATCGATCTCCTGCGCTTGCCTCACGATGGCTTCGTCCCGCTCCAGCACCCGCACCAGCGCGGCCTCCAGATCGGCGCGGACCTGGTCCAGTTCCGATGACAAGACATCGGCCAGATCCACGGCTTCCGCGCGTTCCTGCTCCATGCCCTCCCGCGCCGCGTCCAGCGCCGCCCGCTCCGCCTGGAGCTTTTCATGGGCCAACGCCGAGGCCTGCGCCCAGATCGCCGCGGCCATCTCCGCCGCCTGCGCCGCGATGGTCTCCGGCGCGGGATCCCGCCGCGCCTGCGGCTGCTCCTGCCGCGCCCGCCACTCGGCCATGGCCTCGCTGATGGTCGTGTAGCTGCCACCGCCGACCGCCTTGCGCACCGCCACCAGCGTGGGCCGCTCGCCGGCGTCGGTCAGGGCCTGTGCGGCGGCCCAGATCTCGTCTTTCGTTGCCATGGTGCTCTCCTCTATCCGTAATATGTAATAATAGTATGCTACAACATACTATAAAACAAGCCTAAGCCGCCGCGCCTCGAAGGATCATTGCCATGGGCCAGACTGATCGGCGCAAACATCGCCAGAAAGGCCTCAAATTTGCCCTACAGAGCACGCAACGGGTGTGGGTGATGTTCCCGTACCCCCAATCGCCAGAAAAGCGATTTACGCGCCCGTAGGACAGACCCAAGTGGCCATGACCGCGCCAAGATCAGAAAAGGAGTGCCCGTTTGCCACGCCTTCGGCGTGCCGGGCACAAATCGCTTTCGACCTCGCAGGCCCTCGCGTAGGACTCCGTAGCAGGCATTCCGCCCTCTGGGCGGTTGCGGGTTCCGGTGTCGATTTGCAAGCAAATCGCCATCCTCGCCCGCTCCACCTTGCCCCTGCGGGGCTTGAGCTAAAGCTCTTTTGAAAAAACTTCTTCCTTGGAGACCACAAGGGGGAGCCGCTGCCGGAGGCAGTGGGGGACAACGTCCCCAAAGGGGGTCGATCCGGCGAGGCGAAGCCGAGGACAGGGGG
>NZ_CP175561.1:0-3693 GCF_047421495.1 Acidithiobacillus sp. M4-SHS-6
AGATGCAAGATGTGGCGGCTCAGGCATGGTCAGCGCATGGCATAGAGCGCGGCGAGAAGAAAGCCGCAAAGGTGGCGCGGTTGCTGGACGAAGGCAGGAGTCAGGCAGAAATCACCGCCGCGACAGTGCATCGTTCTGTTCGCCAACTGCACCATGACCTGCCCGCCGAGATAGCGGCTAAAGAGCAGGCGCTGGCGGAGCAGGAGCGGATGCTCACAGAGCAAGCTGAGCGCATCGCAAAAAACGCGGGCCTGCTTGCAAAAGTTGAAGCTGACCTGGCGGCGGGCAAGGTCAGCGAAGAAAAAGCGCGGAAGAGAGCCGAAGCGTATGCGCGGCGGGCATCAGATGCCGCCGTGCGTATCGCTGACGCGCTGGGCGACACGGTGCAGGTCGTCGATAAGGGATCTGCTCTTGAGCTGCGGCAAATATGGGCGGACAGCCTGAAAAGTGCGCCCGACACTGAGACTGAGACTGACCGGGTACTGCATGACGCCGTCGCCGTCGCCATCCGCCTGCGCGATGCCGCGACTGCCCCGGACGTGCGGCGGGCTATCGAGCAAGCGCGTGAGAAAGCGCCGGAGCTCCGGCCCGCCAGTCGTCTACCCGGTAGACGGTCGGGGCCGGAGATATGACCCGCCGCATCATCCGGCCATAACCTACTACCCGTAATCTTCGATTTCGGGAGTAGGCCAAGGGCTAAGGCCCTTTGGAAACCCCGGACCGTGCCCGCGAAGCGGCCACAGACACCTGCCCTGCACCGCCATTGGAGACCAGCAACCCATGCACTGCACGGACGGCTGCCGGGTGAGGCGGGGACACCCCCGCCCGGCTGGGCGAGGGACCCGCGAAGCGGGACGGGGAGCCGGGGCCGTAGGCCCTCACCTGCCCCGAACTCTTTGAACAGCTTTTGACAGTATGCGTGTGTCTCTCTCCTGTCTTGCCTTAACGCCTCGATTTCGGCGTCTGTCAGTCGGTCACTGTCAGTCAGCATTAAGTTTGCTCCTCTCACTCTCACAAAGCTCTGGCGCTGCGTCGCTCACGATTGTTGCAAGCACGTTCAGTGCTTCGACAAATCCGCTCAGCATGAAATAGTTCAGATTCTCGCGCCCTTCGTTTACCTGCAAGCGCAGCGCCAGAGCAATGCCTTCGATACCGTAAATTGCTGAAACAACAACCATGCTACTATTTTCAACAGCCATGATGCACCTCTCGTTAGGGTTAGGTGTGTTGTGGTCAGGCTCTGGCGGGTGCTGATACACCCGCCTTTGCCGCTTTACTCTGCTTTGTCTTGTATCACCCGAAACTGCTCAACACCGATTGACGCAAGCTCTTTCGCTGCACTGTCGAGCTTTGCAAACTCTTTCGCCTGCCGCCGCCCATACTGGTCTTTACGCGCAATCCGCAGCGTCGCGTCAGCAAGCATGTCGCGCTCTGATAAAAACTCGATTGTCCAGCCCGCGCCTGCATTCACACGGTCTTTGCAGGGCGCTTTAACCAGCACATCAGTGATGATGCCCATGCGCCAGTAGTCTTTTGCTTGTGCTAAGTCCATTGTTGTCACTCCTATTCGCTATCCAGTAATGACAATATAGCACTATCGTCAGCGTGATGCAAGCGTTTTGTTTGACTAATTACGCTTGCGCTGGTACTGCCCGCGCTTTGCACGCCAATGAAAAGCCAAGGTCGGGTCGTCATCGGACCCGCCTTCCTCGCCCTCGTCCCCGACATGCACCAAGTCCTCATCGTCCCCTTTCTGCTTCCGCAGGTCCTTGAGCACTCCCTTGAGCGTCCCGCCGCTGGTCAGAAACTTGAGGCCGTGGACCTGCTCGATATACGTGGCCAGCCACTCCGGTCCGGCTTGGGTCAGGTCCGAGGCCTTCGCCGCATACTTCGTTATTTCCGCGATAGCGCCCCGTAGAGCCTCTACACGCGTATCCACGTCCTCCCCCCTTGCCTTGGCCTCTTCGATGCGTTGTAGGGCCTTTTTGGACGGTTTAACGGGGCGTATATCGACCACGGGGTCATAGTCCAGCCGCGCCGCATCACGCCAGCGCCGCACCCACTCCCGCGTCGGGATGTAGTTAGGCCCTTTGAAGTAGCTGCTCGGCACTTGCAGCAAGAGATGAAAATGCGGGTGAGCAGTACCGTCGCGGTCTTTGCCCGTTGTGACCTCTGTGCCGCATATCCAGCCCTGCGCGGGCCAGTTCTTGCGCTCTTGCATCCTCTTGAGGCTTTTGCCCATGTGCTGAATCGTTGCCCGCAGCTCATCGACGGGGCAGTTCCGAACCGTCAGGGTCAGGAACAGCCATCGGCTCGTCGGGTACTGGTCCATGATGGCGGGCAGGGCCGCATACAGCGTTGCTTTGACTTTCATCCCTCGTCTCCAGCCGCAGATGGGGCAGTGGCGATTATGGCAAAACGGGGCGGATTTGAGCTTGATGCCAAGCTCCCCTGTCTCGGCCTGCGTCCGCAGCCAGAAAAAGAGGGCTTCGCAGCAGTCCCGCAACTGGACGCTGTACTTGTCCAGCCCGGCGCGGGCCAGCGCGTGAGACATGGTGTCGGCCCAAGCCTTGCGCTCATCCCATATCGCATCGCGTTCCGATTGAGACGCAAGAGATATAGCTTGCGGGGCTTTCTGAGATTTGGGTATAGTACGACATGCAGCATGTGACAAGGGCGTATCTCCGGGACTTAAGCAATTCCAGAGTACGCCTTTTTCCGTTATACGATCAAGCCCCCCGCAGATACCACGCAAAGCCCCGTCAATGCTCACTCCCAGCCTTCGGCGGTCGCTCAAATCGCATCGACAAAACCATCTTAGTATCAAGTAAAGGAATCGGCCCCCAAAATCGGGGCGTTTTTTCGGCGTCTCGACGCCCCAAAATCGGCACTCATCGACCGGGGCAGGTGACGGCCTTCGGCCCGAGCTCCCCGTCCCACTCCGCTCCGCTACGCGGGTCCCTCGCCCAGCGCGGCGGGGGTGTCCCCGCCTCACCTGTCAGCCGTCCGTGCAGTGCTGGCGCTGCTGGTCTCCAATGGCGGTGCAGGGCAGGTGTCTGTGGCCGCTTCGCGGGCACGGTCCGGGGTTTCCAAAGGGCGCGCAGCCCCTTGGCCTACGACCGAAACCGAAGGTTACGGCTAGTAGGTTATGCTGCTGCCGTTGTCAGCCGCCTGCCGACCGAGCTACCATGCAGCCATCGAGCAGCCGGACAGCGAGGGTGGGCATGAAAATATCGGTACGGATTGGCAGCAGGAAGGCGGTGGGGGTCGGCGGGCAGAGCAAGCACGATCTGCGGCACGGAAGGCAGCCAGCTTACGTGGACCCGGAGCGCACGGCCCGGAACAGCGTAATCATCACGTCGGCGCCGGCGGGGGAATTGCGGGCCGAGTGCGAGCAGCGTCGGTCGCAACGCGAGACAAAACGCGCCATGAGGTCCAATGCAGCAATCGCTACGGTCGGCATCATCACTTTCGATAAAGAAGCCCAAGCGGCCATCCAAACCCTGCCAGCCGCCGAGCAAGACAAGCTGTTCCTCAAGTCGGCGCAGGCCTCGGCCGCGCATCTGGGCACCACGCTGTCCGGCTTGGTGGTGCACCGCGACGAATCGGCCATCCACGCGCACTTCCAGTGTCCGGCTGTCCGGCTGGACGGGTTGCCAGTGTCGAAGTTTGCAACCCGCGAGACTCTCAGCC